>CAZHIK010000525.1:0-6673 GCA_964532635.1 uncultured Enterobacterales bacterium | reverse complement strand
CCGCCGCGCATGGTGGTGCCGGCTTCGTCGCCCAGGTTCTCGCCGTCGAAGGTGGCGAAGGCATCGGCGGCCGGGTCGAGCGCACCCATGACCGGGCCCTGGAAGAGGTAGACCTGACCCTGGTCGCCGAACTCGACCATCACGCCGGTAGCACTGACCAGCAGCTCGTCGTAGCCGTCGCTGTCGAGATCGCCCGCCCAGGCGACGGCGTCGCCCAGGTTGTCCTCGTCGTCGATGCCGGTCATGCGGGCGTCGGCGTCGAAGACGCTGGAAGTGTCGCTGCCCGGGCCGTAGACGACGTAGGCCTCGCCGGCGCGGCCGGCCGACTTCAGGCCCACCGCGATGTCGTCCAGGCCGTCGGCGTTGGTGTCACCTCGGCCGGCCGTGGACCCCACCCCACCCGAGGCGTTGCCGATGCCATGGCCGATATCGGACAGCGCCGATGAGCTCGTCCAGGGGCCGTAGACCAGGTACACGCTCTGTTCACCCAGGGCGGACACGGCGAAGTCGTCCGCGCCGTCGCCGTCGATGTCGCCCAGGCCCATGGGCACGCCGGCCTGGGCGCCGCTGCCACCCCAAAGCGAGACACCGAGGCTCGACAGCTCTTCGGTGGCGCCCCCCGGGGCCGGCCACAGCCAGACCTCGCCCTGGTCGCCGCCGGCCGAGGTCGATCCGAGGATCACGTCGGGGATCCCGTCGCCATCGAGGTCGCCGCCGGGCACGGCGTACTCGATGGGCTCGCTGCTGTCGCCGTCGACTCGGCCGTCGGCGTCGTCGAAGGCCACGTCACCCGACAGCATTCCGTAGAAGACTCCGGCGCTGCCCCCGGCACCCTCTGCCCCTGGCGCGAGCACCAGGATGTCCTCGGTGCTGTCGCCGTTCAGGTCGCCCACGCCCCAGACATCGGTGCCGACGCCATCGTCTTCGGCCGAGCCATGGATGCGGAGGTCGCGGGCATCCTCCATGTCGACGTCACCCTGCCACTGGCAGGCCCCGGCGCTGCCGTCGCAGTCGTTGTCGATGCCGTCGTCGCAGATCTCTTCGGCGTCGGGATTCACGCTGGCGTCGTCGTCGTCACAGTCGCCGGCGGTGAACTCGGGGTAGTCGGGGTTGCCGAAGCAGGTGCAGACAGCGTCCTCGCCACCGAAGCCGTCGCCATCGGCGTCGGGGTAGAAGGTGTCGCAGTTCTCCGCGTCGATGTCGTAGGCGTCACCGCTGCAGTTGTCGTCCCAGGTGGTGGCGCAGTCCTCGTTGGCGTCGGGGCTGATGGCGGCGTCGGTGTCGTCGCAGTCGTCGCCGTTCTCAGCGGTGCCGGCGGTGGCCTCACACACCAGGATCTCGGTGTCGGGATCGCCGTACCCGTCCTCGTCGCGGTCGTCGTAGACGAACATGCCGTCGGTGAGCGAGTCGTCGTACGCGTCCACCAGGCCGTCGCAGTCGTTGTCGATGCCGTCGCAGATCTCGGTCGCGTCGGGATTCACGCTGTCGTCATCGTCGTCGCAGTCGTCCTCCTCGTAGAAGCCGTCGCCGTCTGCGTCGCGCTCGCCCCGATCCTGGGCCGTCACGGGATCGGTGCAGGCGCTGGTGAGGGAGAGTGCGAGGACGAGCAGGTGGGTTCGGGACATGGGCCTCTCCGAGGTCGGCGGGCGGATAGCTGCGATCAAAGCGGTACTCAGGGCGTACCCCCGGTCGCATGGAGCCGCAAGGGAGCGATCACGGGCGTGGAGGCTGCCTCGGGGAGTGAGCGCTGCAGGGCAGCTCGCCCCCATCGCCGCTGCCGTCGATCACCGCCCACCACGCATCGTGCTCGGAGATGGCGTCCCCACTCCACGCCGCCCCCTGCAGGCTCTGCACCCACGCGAAGCTCTGCTTGGGGATCCTCCCGAGGTCCGCCCGGGCCGGCAGCAGCACCACCAGGGCGCCGGCCCGGTCCAGGGCGGCGAGGGTCTCCCGGGCGCAGAGCACCGCGTGCTGGCCTTCTGGGCAGCAGCGCTGCTCCTCGAGGAGCAGCACGGGCACGCCGGCCATGGCGGCGGCGGCCTCGGCGTGGGCGTGGCGGCCATCCTGCAGCGGCAGCACTGCCACCCCAGCGGAGGGTGCTTCGCGGGCCAGCGCCATCAGGCTCACCGCACCCTGTGTGCTCAGGGACGAGTCCCAGAACAGGTCCTGGTAGCGCCAGGTCCAGGGGGTGGGGGCCGCGGGGAGGCGATGGTCAGCGGTGCCGACAGCGGGCTCGCGGGCGACGCTCCAGGCCTGGTGGAAGGCCAAGGAGTCGAAGAGCATCAGCAGCGCGATCCCCGCCAGGGGGAGCCAGCCCAAGGGGCGGTAGAAAGGGATGTAGCGGGCGGGGCGGCCCAGGGCGTCACCCGCCAGCATGAACAGTCCCAGAAACGCTGGCACCAGGTAGCGCGGGCGCAGCCAGTCCCCGAGGCTGTGGCTGGCGTAGCCCAGGACCACGACGGTGATGGCCAGCACCAGCAGCCGTTGGGGCCAGCGGGGGAAGGGGAACAGCGCCACCAACACCGCCAAGCCCGCCAGCCCCGCCAAGGCGCCCTCGGGCTCGCTGCTCCCCTGCTCCGACAGGTGCTCCCAGCCCTGGAGCAGATCACCCACAGCCGGGACCACCGTCTGCACGTCCGGAGCCGCCGTGGCGAAGGGGGCCAGCAGGACGGGACCCAGGGCGGCGCCAGCGACCACGGCTGCGGTGGAGGCCAGGGCCTGCCACCAGGGGCCCCAGGCCAGCAGGGGCACGAGAGCGGCCAGGGCCAGCACCGGCATGGCCGTAGGCTTCAATCCAGCGCCCAGGGCCAGCAGCAGCCCGCCGATGGCGGCCAGGGGCAGCCCGCGGAGCTTGGTCCGCGCACCCCAGTACGCCAGCCCGAGCCCGGCCCAGGCCAGGCCCCCTGCTGGAGCGTCCATGCCCAACAGCAGGGCCTGCTGCGCGTGCTGGGACCAGCAGGCCAGCAGCACGCCGCAGCCGATGGCGGCGTGGCGCCCCAGCAGTGCCCAGGCCGCGGCCATGGCCCCTGCGATGCCCAGCACCGACGAGGCGACACCCAGCAGGTGCACGGCGGCCACGGGCTCGAGCATCGACAGCTGGATGGCCCAGCGGAAGACGAGGGCGGGCAAGGGGGGATCGCCTGGAGTGGGGTCCAGGGCCAGGGCCAGGAACTGCACGCCGCCCGGACCGGGCAGGTCGGAGAGGTCGAGCCCCCACAGCAGCACCCAGCGCAGGCCTGCTGCGAGGAGCAACACACCGGCCGCGGCGACGAGCCAGGGCTTCACGGGGTGGCGCTCGGTCTCGCTCACGGGGACAGGCCCCCGGTGGCCACGTGGTAGACCACCAGCCGCTCCCCGCCGTCGAGGCTGCTGGCCAGGGGCGGCCCCAGCAGGGCCTCGAGGCCGGCGGCCATGCGCTCACCGTCCGTGGGGGTGTAGAAGTCGGCGTGCAACGCCACGGCCCGGACGCCGGAGGTCTCCAGCAGCGAACGCAGGGGGCGCAGCTGTTCGGCCGTGGGCTCGGAACCCAGGCTCAGCAGGCCGTGGCCGATGGCGGCGTCCAGAGCCTCGCGGGGGCTCTCGATCTCGGTGCGCACGCAGACCTCGAGGATCGGCCGCCCGTGGTGGGCCTGGTAGTAGCAGCCCAGGTTGCGGGTCCACATCTCCAGCTCACCGCTGGTGCCGTCCAGGGCCCGGCCGTACAGGTCCAGGATCGGCAGACCCTGGGGGGCGGCGTCGTAGGCCGAGGGCACCTCGGCGATCACCTGGCGGGCCCGCACGGGTAGCCCTGTGAGCAGCACACCGTCGGCCGCGGCCAGGCCCAGCACCGGCAGCACCACGGCCGCGGGCAGCCGCCGGGCCAGCGCCTGCAGCGCCGCGGCCGCTACCAGGCCACCGCAGAGCTGGTACAACCAGGCGAAGCGGATGGGGAAGCGGAACAGCTCGATGCCCGGCAGCCCCACCAGCAGGGCCACGGGCAGGGGAGTGCCGGACTCGCTGTCCACCCAGCGGAAGCTGCGGCCGAAGCACAGCAGCAGGGCCACCACCGCCAGGATGGCCAGGGCTCGCCAGCCCCGCTCGCCCCGAAGGAGCAGCGGGGACAGCAGCAGCAGCCACAGGGTGGTGAAGCCCACCGGGGCGCCCACGGAGTGGCGCAGCTCGTCCAGCTGTGCGGTCCAGGTGGTGAGGCTGGCCACGGTGGCGGTGCCCATGGACAGGATCAGCTCGGGCTGGATCTCGAGGGTCGCGTGCTGGCGACTGATGGAGAAGACCCACAGGTACCAAGCGGCCACCGGCAGGCCCACGACCAGGGCGCCCGGCAGCAGGCGCAGCACCCGTCGCGGCCGGGCCGCCAGCACGGTGAGCAGCAGCACGGAGGCCAGCACCCCCAAGTAGGCGGAGCTGAGCAGGGCCAGGGTCCACAGCAGGCCCACCAGCGCCCCGCGGCCCCAGGAGATGCCTCGCTCCGGGGCGGTCCAGGCGGTGGTGAGCAGCAGGGGCAGCCAGGCGGCCAGCAGGAAGTAGACGTGGCCCTCGAGCACAGCGGTGGCGGCGATGCCGGAGAAGCCGAAGGCCATACCAGCCAGCAGGCTCCAGGGCCTTCGCACGGCCAGCACCTTGCGGGCGCAGTGCTCCGCAGCCCAGGCGTTCAGGGCCGGCCCCAGCCAGGTGAGCAGGGTGGTGAGCAGCCAGCCCGACAGCAGCCCGCGGCCCGCCCAGGCCAGGAGCATGAGCAGGTAGGAGTCCACCCGCGCCAGGCTCTCTCCGTGGGGCCAGGCGCTGCCGCTCGCCAGCATCCTGGGCAGCCCGTCCACCGCCTGCTCCACCAGCCAGATGGTGACGTACAGGTCGAAGTGGCGGGTGACCAGGGAGTGGGGATCGAGCCGCGCCGCCGGCCAGCTGAACGCGGTGGCCAGGGCCACGAAGATCGCCACCACCAAGGCGGTGCCCCGCGGGCCCTCCAGCCAGCTCGCAGGCCTGGCCGCCGGCTCGCTCACGTCCGATCCAGCCTTCGGCCCCGGATGGCCCAGCCCAGCACCAGCACGGCCAGGTAGCCCAGCACCAGCCCGCCCCAGCCGATGGCCAGGCGGTAGGCCCCGGCCGGCTCGTCACCGGCGCTCATGTGGAGGGACGGGGAGGAGGGCACCCGCCGGACCACGGGCTGCTGACCCTCGACCATGTAGGAGAAGCTGAGGATCTCGTGGTCGTGGTCGGCGAGCATGGCCAACCCTCCCCACAGCTCGGTCTCGCTGCGGCCATCGAGCTGCAGCAGGCGCAGCTGCACGCTGCGGGCCGGGGGACCCTCGAGGGTGGCCACCCTCAGGGCCTCGCCGTTGTCGAGGAGCTCCTCGCGCTCACCGTCGCCGCGCTCCACCAGCACGCCCAGGTCGGCGGGTACACCGTACAGCTGGATCTCGAGGCGCTGGGTCGGCCCCTCCGTGACCTGGTCCACGGGCTCGCTCGCCGGCTGGGCGAAGCTCACCGCGCAGATCAGGAGGGGGAGGACCTTCAAGCTGGACGCTCGGGAGACGGGATGCTGCCGCTGTATCGTGGGCTCGCGTTCTTTCCCATTCCTCACCGGAGCTTGTCAAGCTCGGCATGGCAGGTGGAATCCAAATAATACAATCGTGTTAGCCTAAGCAGAGCGGTCACCCATCCCCACCCTCGAGCCGCGGAGCACTGCTATGCGCAGCATCTCGTCGGGCCTGCCCATCCTCCTCTCCATCTTGCTCATCGGCTGTCCCGAGCCCCCACCCGACGTGGTCACCCCCGGCCAAGCCCCCACCGCTGGTGGTGGAGGCACGGCCGTTGCGGCCGCCGCCGGCGACGGCGTGGCCTCCCCCGACGATCCGGCCACTGCCGGTGGGCGCATTCCCCCTGGCATGCGCATCGAGCCTCCGGGCTTCGGCCTCGAGGAAGGCGAGGGCGTGAAGCTGTCGGGCAGCCTGAGCTACGAGGGCGAGGTCGACGGCGAGCTGCGGGTCGAGATCCTGCAGGCGGGCGGTGAGGGTGCAGGCCCCCAGTTGCTCCACGCCATCACCCTCGACGCCCTGGGCCCCTGGTCTGTCATCGCCCCCGCCGGCCTGGGCGAGGTCACCGTGGTCGCCTACCTCGACCGCGACCACAACGGCCCCAGCCCCGATGAGCCCGCCGGCCTGCTCGAGAGCGCAGTGGACGTGGCCGACATCGACATCGCTGGCCTGGACATGACCCTCGCCGACTCCGGCCCCGAGGGCATGGAAGGCCTCGAAGACAAGGTGCCGCCCGCCGGCGCCGCCCCGGCGGAAGGCGAAGCTGTCGAGGGCGAGGCTGTCGAGGGCGAGGCTGCCCCCACCGAAGGCGCCCCCGCCGAAGCCGCCCCCGCTGAAGCCGCACCCCCGCCCAAGGACGAAGGCGCACCCCCGCCCAAGGACGAAGGTGCACCCCCGCCCAAGAAGGCCGACGGCTAGTAGGGGCCGCCCCTCACCCAGCGCGGCTCGCCGGCAGTGTCACCGCCGCCGAGGGTGCCGTTCATGCTGCCGGGTCCCCGGTCCTGGAGGACTCGGCCCTGGCCGTCGCGGGCGGTCCAGTAGAGGACCAGGCCCGGCTCGGTCCCCGACAGGGGGGCGGCGCGACCGCTGGTGAGCTGCTGGGCGCCACGGGCGTGGTCCCAGATGCGAAGCTCGGCGATGTC
>CAZHIK010000524.1:2242-6683 GCA_964532635.1 uncultured Enterobacterales bacterium | reverse complement strand
TACGACCGCGAGAAGCTCGAAGAGCGCCTGGCCAAGCTGTCCGGCGGTGTGGCCGTCATCCGCGTCGGCGCGGCCACCGAGGTCGAGATGAAGGAAAAGAAGGCTCGGGTCGAAGACGCCCTCCACGCCACCCGCGCGGCGGTCGAAGAAGGCGTGTTGCCCGGTGGCGGCGTGGCCCTCATCCGCTCCCAGAGCGCCCTCGACGCCCTGGAGCTCCCGGGCGAGCAGCGCTTCGGCGTCCAGATCGTCAGGCACGCCATCCAGGAGCCCCTGCGCATGATCGTCTCCAACGGCGGCGGCGAGCCCAGCATCGTGCTCCAGCAGGTGCGCGATGGCTCCGGCGGCTTCGGCTACAACGCTGGCACCGAGGTCTACGAGGACCTCACCGCCGCTGGCGTCATCGATCCCACCAAGGTCGTGCGCTCCGCCCTGCAGAACGCCGCCTCCGTGGCCGGCCTGCTGCTGACCACCGAAGCCATGGTGGCCGACGAAGCCGAAGAGGACTAGACCCTGGGCCACAGTGCTCTCGAGGCCGCCCTTCGGGGCGGCCTCGTCGCTTCAGGGAGAGGAAGCATCGGGGACGGTCGGTCCTACTCCTCCCCGGCCTCCGCCTCTTCACGCTCGATGCGCTCCCAGGTGGACTCGGGCTCAGGATCCTGAGGCCTCACCGCTTCCAGGCGGCTCGATAGGTACACCCTCACCCCGAGGGCCGCGTCGAAGTCCATGCGGGTGCTGGGGTAGAGACCCACTACCGGGACGAGCTCGAAGAAGCCCTCGACGGGCACATCGCTAGCCTCGACCCCCAGGCCCACCGGAACACGGATGCCGATGATGGAGCTGGCGGTCGAGGGTCCATCGCCAAGGTGAAGGCGCGGACCGATGCCGACATAGACCGGGAACTCCACAACTGGGGCCGCCGGATCCCGGAAGGAGATCAGCTCGTGGAGGTAGTCGGCATGCAGGTGCAGGCGAGACTCGGGCACGGACCACGCCACAGCACCGTCGAAGGTGCTGGGTCCATCGCGCCTCCACGAGGCGCTGAAGCCGGTGGGCTCACCGAGGATGATGCCGACACCCGCGCCAGTCGGACCCTCGGCGAGGGTGATGGGAGGCTCGGCGGAGGCGTTCCAGGCCCAAAGGGACGACAGGGCGACCAGCACCGCACAACCGCTGGAACCGAGGGCCTGGCCCAGTTGGAGTTCGGAGGTGATCACGGTGCAGGCTCCTCCTCGAAAGCGAGCAGCAGGCGCTCATCCGAATATACCGTGACGAGGCGTCGAATCACGTCGCGCAGATCGGGATTGCGGTAATAGCCCAGCCAGTGCGCATCGCCCACGACCACACGGAAACTGAAGCCTGTGGACAGCGCCACGCGAAGCTGCTCCTCGAAGCGCTGGGGATCCCCACGCCGAGCCGCCACCTCCGCCAGACGAAACGGGCCCGCCCAGTGATCCCGGCGGAGGGCCGCGGCGCGTTCGAAGGCCCGCTCGGCATCATCCAGGGAGCCCTCGAACAGCAACAACTCCCCCAGGTCGTACCAGGCGGCGGCGTGGTCGGGCTCGAGCTCTACCGCACGCCGGAAGTGGCGCCGCGCCCGTCCCGTCTCGCCCAGAGCGTTCCATGCATAGGCGATCTCGTATTCGATGTCGGCGGCCTGTAGCACCTGGTCCTGGAAGTCCTCTCCCCACTCCACCGCGTCAGCGTAGTGGCCCTCGACATTGAAGGCCCCGAGCAGGGTGGCGGCCTGCCGCGACAGCACCTCCGCGTAGTCGGGAGGGGGCCGGTCGGCCAGGACCGTGGACAGACATATCAGGAGCAAGGTCAAGCGCAGCCTCCGCCGCAGCGAAGCACATCCGGGAACATTCTACGATCCACCCCGCACGGGTGGTACACGAATGTCGTCAACGGCGGCGGCGTAGGCCCACCAGTCCCAGCAGCCCCAGGAGCAAACCAGCCATGGAGCCCTTGGAAGCGCTGCTGGCACAGCCACAGTTGGGTCCTGTCACGCCACCACCGTTGCCATCGCCAGTGTCATCGCCGCCGGTCCAGGTGTCGGGTGCGCCCATGTCGGCGTTGTAGCCTTCGTAGCCACCACGGGTCCAGGTACCCTCCCCGTCGGCGGCAAAGATAGCGTAGTAGCCTTCGCCTGCGGGTGCGTCGGTGATGGTGTGGCTGGTGGGCTGGCCGGGAAAGGGCCCGTCGATGTGCAGCACCACCGTGCCGTCGCGATCCTCGTGGCTGGAGGGGAAGGCATCGGCCCGGTAGACCACCTGCACCTCGGCCAGGCCGGCGTAGCTGGGGTTGGTCCAGCTGAGAACCAGACCCGGCTCGCCATCGGATGCGTCGAAGTCCATCACGGTCATCAGGTTGCGAGGGGTGGGGGGCGCGTAGACCGCGACATCGTCGATGTTCCAGCCCGCGAAGTACAGCCCCTGATCCGACTGGATCTGCCAACCGATCTCGATGGTTCCGTCGAGGTCCGGATCGTCGGCCATCACCGAGGCGAGGGCCCATTGCTCGTCCTCGTGGTGCTCGTCACCTACCGAGTAGCTGGACGCGTGGTTGGTCCACACCAGGGTGTCGTCCACCAACACGTTGGCCTGATCGTAGTAACCGTCCTCGACTTGCAGCCAGCGCTGGAACTGCACCAACAGCTCGTTGTAGGGAGCCACCTCGATGGCGATGGAGCTGAGCTGGTTGAGCTTCTCGTTCTGGTACTGGCCGTTGTAGTTGCCGCCGCCCAGATCGTTGCCCCAGATGTAGTCGCCGCTGTATGCGAAGTCCGGATCGCCGCCCGCTCCGATGGGGGTGCCCCACATCCAGTCGTCCGCGCCCTCGGTGACCTGCCCCTCGAGGAGCTCGTGGGTGTAGCCGCCCTCGTCGTCCTCGAAGTCCTCGAAGTAGAGGTCGACCTGCTCTCCCACCGCGAAGGAGAACGGGTTGATGTCTCCGCCGCTGGGAACGGTGGCGTCGCCGCCATCATCGGTGTCCACGTCGATGTAGTACAGCACCACGCTGCCAGCTTCCTGGGCCGGGATGGCGCCCTCGAGCCCTTCGTCGTTAGCGCTGAGGCTGGTGGACTCCCAGGTGGTGCCGTCGTTGACCGAGTACCACAGGCGGCCGCTGTCGAAGCTCACGTCGAAGCAGTCCCCGCTGACATCGTCGGCGCTGACCGACACGGCGTAGTCGTCCGTGCTCGACGGCTGGTTGTCGAGGGGAACGTGGCTCAGGGCGACGAGCGAGGTGCTGCCTGTGGGGCCGATGCCGTGGGGCGTGAAGGCCTCGAGCAGCTGGCAGTAGTGGGGCGTGCCGTTGCTCAGGTCGCCGTCGTCGTCGTCCACGGCAACGAACTCGTCGAAGGCCTCAGTGATGGTGAAGCCGGCGGGCACGGCGTCGGCGAACAGCTGGCTCATGAGGGTCCAGCCATCCTCCTCGCCGAAGTCCCGCTGCAGGATGCCCAGAAGATCCCACAGGGCTCCGCCGAGGATCAGACCGTCCTCGTGGACCTCGTTCACCACGTCGTCAGGGTAGACGTGCAGCTCGGCGACGTCGCGGATGCCCTGGCTGTAGCCGATCCAGAAATAGGGAGCGAGGGTGCTGTCCCCGGTCTGCAAGAAGGACATGGTGTCCGAGATGGCCTCGCTGGCGGTGCCGTCGAAGTAGCCCGACTGCAGGCCCCAGTAGTGGAAGCCGTGGCCGTACTCGTGGTAGTTCACGTCGGCGATGCGGCCGGTAGCGTTGCAGCCGTAGTCTGTATCTTTGGGGCCGAAGTTGACGTTGCCGTCGAACCAGGCATTGCAGACCGCATCGCTGACATTGACGTAGGAGTCCAGCTGGTAGCGGACGATGGGGTGGTCCGGATCGAACTCCTGGACCCAGTCCCGCACGTGGTGCAGGAAGACGTAGCTGTCGATCTCGCTCTGGTCGGCGTCCGCTGTGGTCCAGGTGCCCTCGGTGCCCGAGAACTCCAGCTCCCCCTCGGCGCCGGCGCTGTTGAAGACCCGGAAGTGCTCACCGAGCAGCTCGCTGGTGAAGCTCGAGCCGTCCAGGTCCACCACGCCGTAGGCGTCGGTGTAGGCAGCCGAGCCGTCGTCGGACCACACCGGCAGGTAGGGCATCACCGAGGTCTCCAACCCGCTGGAGGGGTGACGGATGTCGTGGGTGCCGTAGACCGCGATGTCCGTGCGCAGAAGCTCGTCCTCCACCGCCAGCAGCTCACCGGTGATGGCGTCCACCCAGCTCACCCAGCGGGCACGCGGCTCGGTTGTCTCCGAGCGCACCTCCCAGGCCAGGGCGTAGTCCAGGCCGCTGCCGAGGTGGTAGGGCAGGACCACCAGACGCGCACTGCTGGGATGGTGCTGGTGGTGGGGCATTGGGCCCAGCTCGATGGCAACCTCCCGGGCGGTCTCCTCGGACAGCTGCGGGGTTCCCAGGGGCGGAA
>CAZHIK010000524.1:0-2232 GCA_964532635.1 uncultured Enterobacterales bacterium | reverse complement strand
TCCGGGTGGGTCTTGACGCCCAGCATGATCAGCTTGCCGAAGCGCACCCGTACCTCCACCGAGCTGCGGTAGACCGGCACACCCTCGTGGTACTGGTCCAGCCGCAGGTACCAGGTGTCGGTGCGGTCCACGCGCCCCGAGCTGCCCAGGGCCAGCTCTTCGACGGGAAGCCCCAGCAGGCCAGGATGATCGGCGAGCACAGCGCGCACCCGATCCTCCACCAAGGCCGCAGAGGGCACCGCTCCCAGGTCGAGCTCGATGCCACGCCCCCAGGCTCGGTAGGGCAGCCCGGTGCGCTGGTCGAAGCGCGCTCGCCAGCCCTCGCCAATCCCGTCCTGGAACTGGCGCCAGGCCAGCTGCTTGGCCAGCCGGGCCTGCGTCCCAGGATGGAAGCGCATGATGCGCTGGGGACGTTGGTCCATGGCCGGCAGGGCGCCCAGGGTCTGCGGTTTCACCTCACCAGGCACCAACGCGATGGCCGAAGGGCTGGAAAAAGCGAGGAGGGAGAAGAGGATCGAGACCATGGGTGCTCCGTTCCTGGGCGTGCGGTGCCGGGGGAAGCTTGCCCGCTGTCTGGACGACGGGCAACGTGGTGGATGACCAGCTACAGGATTCTTACAATTCCTTTGGAGTTCGTTCGCTCCGATGTCGTTGCCATCTACGAGGAATCATCTCAGCCGGAACACCCCGTGGGTGATCCCTCTCACGTTCGGAGCCCTCCTGCTCGGATGTGGGGTTGACGAGCAGGCCGTAAGTCTCCCCGAACTGCCCCCCACGGTGGTGGAGGCCCTGCCCGACGCAGGCCAACCGCGGGCCCCGGCACACCTCGGCTTCGCCCTGGTGGGTGAGGTACGCGGCGAGATCGATCCCTGCGGCTGTCCCACCCTGCCCATGGGCGGCTTCGAGCGCCGCGCAGGACTGCTCGACGAGCTCGGAGCCCGGGGCGTTCCGCTGTTCCACCTCGACGCCGGCAACCTGCTGGTGGAGGGCTACGCCACCGGCGGACGAGGCGATGTCCGCGACCGGGCCCGCCTGCTGTTGGAGCTGAGCTCCGACGTGGGGCTGGACGCCTTCTGCCCCGGACCAGCCGACCTGCTGGTGCTGAATCCCGAGCGGCTGCGGCGCGAGCTGTCCCAGCTCGGGATCGCTGCCGTGTCGGCCACCTGGCGCGATCCGGACGGCGAGTTCGTGCTCCCGCCGGCCGCGGTGCTGTCCCGCGGCGACGTGCGAGTCGGCGTGGTCGGCCTGTCCGCCCAGCCCCGGGAGGCCTCATGGCGCGAGCGGCTGCGCTTCCGTGATCCCGTGCTCGCCGCTCGGGAGGCGGTGGGGACCCTGCCGGACGATCTGCAGCTGATCGTGGGCCTGTCCAACTTGAGCGACGACGAGAACAACCGCGTGGCCAGCCAGGTCGAGGAGCTGGCCGCCATCCTCAGCGTCCGCAACGAGGCCCACGACGAGCCGCGCACCCGAGAGGAGGCCGTGGTCGTCGAGGTGCCCAACCGGGGCCGCTACGTCGCTGTCACCTGGGTCCGGGCCGCTGCCGAGCCGGGGCGGGCGCTCGAGCTCGAGGCAGCACAGCGGCTGGACCTCGAGACACATGACCACATCACCACCAAGCAGCGACGGCTCGAGGCGCGGGGGGAGAGCCTCAGCGAGCCCGAGCAGCGCGCCCTGGCCCAGCACCAGGCGCTGCTGGGCGAGCAGGCGGCCGGCCGCAACCTCGCATACGTCCAGACCTTCCCCCTCGGCACCCGCTATGCCGGCGATGCGAACACGGCGCGTCGGATCGACGAGTTCAAGACCCGAGTCCTGACCCAGGAAGTCGAAGCCCGACAGGATGAGCGACGCCGGCCCGAAGGCCCCACCCGCTACGTCTCCGGAGCCCGCTGCTTTCCGTGCCACACCGAGCAGTACAGTCGCTGGGCCCTCACCCACCACACCCGGGGCTACGAGTCGCTGCTCGAGCGGGGCGAGGAGAGCAACCCCGAGTGCCTCACCTGCCACACCACGGGCTTCGCGGTGGAGGGCGGCTGGGCCGAGATCGAACCCGCGAACATCCTGGCCTTCAAGGCAGTGCAGTGCGAGGCTTGCCACGGCCCCCTCGAAGGCCACCCCGACGACGCGGACATCAAGCCACGCATCCCCACCGAGGCCACCTGCCTGTCCTGCCACGATCAGGCCAACAGCCCAGCATTCGACTACACCACCTACCTGCCCAGGGCCATCTGCACC
>CAZHIK010000523.1:0-6718 GCA_964532635.1 uncultured Enterobacterales bacterium | reverse complement strand
CCACACCGGCCTACACGGCGGCCCAGCCCCCCATGGCGGCCCCCCATCCCACGGTGGCACCCACCCAGCCCCAGCCCACGGTCACACCACCGGCCCCCGCTACCACCGCCCGACCTGCCGCCCCCCCCACAGGGCCCGCGCCGATCGCCCCCCAGCGCCGAGCCCTCCCCGTCGCCGTGCTGGGCCTGCTGGCTGCAGCAGCGGGCGTGGTCCTCTGGAGCCAGCGCGAGGGGGAGACCACGCCCGCCCCCCCGCCCGAGCCCGAGGCCCCACTCTTCGAGGGCATCGTCCAGGGCCTCGGCCCCTGCCCAGAGGGCGAGCGCGGCCCGCTGCTCCGGGAGCTCCCAGAGCGGGCGCTGCCCAGCGACGCGCGCCGGGTGCTGGGGGAGTTCGTCGGCAGCCTGGTGATCGAGGGCATGGGGGGCATCTACCTGCTACCCCCCGAGGGCAGCGGCGAGCAGACCCGGATGGAGCTGGGGGCGGACCAGGCACTGCTGGGTGCGGGCGAGGCCGACCTGATCTGGCTTCGCAAGGGCGACAGCATCGTGACCCGGCGCCCCCTCGAGGGCATCGAAGAACCCTGGATCGAGGCCCTGCCCCCCGAGCTGGCCCAGGCGCCGGCCGAGGCCCTGTCCATCTCCCGCAGCGGCCGCACCATCGCCCTGGCCGCCGAAGGCGCGGTGAGGATCTGGAACCGTCGGGGTGAGGGGATGGTGCCCGGTGTCAGCCTGCCTTTCACCGGCGACGCCCGAGCCCACTTCGCCATCACCGATCACCACGCCGTCACCGCCCTACCCACTGAGCGCGTGACGATCTACGAGCTGCCCAGCGGCGCCGAGCTGGGCAGCTGGCCCAACGACGCCCCCACCTACTCCACCATCGCCATCCAGGACGAGACCGGCATGGCGGCCGCGGGGGGCTGGTTCGATCAGGTCGAGGTCTACCGCGTCGGTCAGGCTGAGCGTGTCGCCAGGATCGAGCAACAGGGCCGGACCTTCAGCCTCTCCTGGATCCCCGACCACCCCACCCTGGTGGTGGGGGGCGAGACCGGGATGCGCCTGTGGCGACCCGAGACCGGCGTGGTGACGAAGCTCGAGGCCGAGGTCAGCACCGGGGTCCACGCGGCCATGCCCAACGCCACCCTGCAGTGGCTCGACACCCGCACCCACCTCCTGCGCAGCTTCGAGTACCAGGGCCTGGACTGCATCCGGCGTCAGGCCTCGAGCGGCGCCGGCCTGTGGGCGGTGGACGTGGATCCCCAGGGCCGCTGGGTCTTCGCCGGCGGCGAAGACGGCGTCCTCTACCAGGCCGCCCTCCGAGATCCCGACGCCAAGCCCCTCGAGCACGAACTGCACACCGCCGGTATCACCGCCATCGTCACCGACGATGAGCACGTGGCCTCCTCCTCGGACGACAAGACCATCGCCGTGTGGGGCCTGCCCGACATGCAGCTGCGCTGGCGCAGCCGCAGCCACGGCCATCTGGTCAACGAGCTGCACCTCGAGGCCGATGCCCAGCGCATCTGGTCCACCTCGAGCGATGGCTCGGCCAAGGGCTGGACCTGGCCGGAGCTCGAGCCCGAGCACGACCTTTCCACCCAGGACCTGGTGGGCGAGCGCCTCTCCCTGGCCGGGATCTGGGCCTCCCCCTCCAGCGATCGGGTGCTGGCCGGCAGCTGGAACTACAGCGTCGTGGACTTTCGCCACCAGGAGGACGACAGCTGGAAGGCGGAGCGCTTCCCGGTGCCCTCCTACGCCAGCTACCAGGCCGCATGGATCGAGCCGGCCGGCGCAGTGCTGATGGCGGGCCTGTACCCCTCGGGGGTCTACCTCTACGACCTCGAGCAGAGGTCCCTGCACACCCTGCCCAGCGTCGGTGCACGGATAGGGGCCGCCATCCCCGATCACGCCGGCGCAGGTGCCTGGGTGGTCGGCACCGCCGCCCTGATCCACTACCGGGTGTGGCGTGAGGACGACGGGGTGCTGGCCTACGAGCTGCGCGCGGGTGTGCACAGCGCCTTGGGCCACGCGGCCGCCGCGGCCACTGTCCGCGAGGGAGAGCAGTTGGCCCTGGGCAACCACCAGGGTGAGCTGATCATTGTCGATGGCGCGAGCCTCGAGGGTCCGGTGCTCCGGCGCGAACGGCTGGAGGAGTGAACATGAGGCCCATCCTGCCGCTGCTGGCTCTGGGTCTGGTCGGCTGTCCTCCCGTCGAGCCGGACACCCTGGACACCTCGGGACCCTGCGCACCGCCCGACACGGGTCCACATCGCGACACCAGCGACACCAGCGACACCGAGCTCGAGCCGTGCTGCACAGACGTCACCCTCACCGGCACCGTGGAGCTGGCGCTGCGCAGCTACGACGAGCAGGGCGACCTGGTGCGGGTGCCCTGGGAAGACAGCTGCTTCGGCGAGGTCTGGCCCCACGGCTCCATCCTGGTGGCCGCCTGGGATGGCGACACGGAGGCGCCGAGCTGGATGGCCTCCGACACCATCCACGATCCTGCGGTGGACTCGTCGATGAACGCCTTCTCCATCCACGTCGACGACAGCGGCGGCCGCCGGATCCGAGTGGCGGCCTTCCTGGACAAGTGGTTCGACAACGTCGTGGGCACCCCCGATCCCGTGGCCGACTTCGGGACCTGGATCGAGCTGCCCGGTGACGCCACCACCGTGGTGGACATCGACGTCGTCATCGACACGCCCTACTGGTGTGGCGGCGACGTGCACGGCGTCTGCGCCGACTGCCCACCATCCTGGAGTGGCGGCTACAACGTCGGCTGGGCCGACCACGGCTGGACCTGGCTGAGCGACGGCTGCTGCGAGCAGGTGATCGAGGTCGCCGGGGATCTCCGCGTGGATGTGCCGTATGACGGCACCGGTCAGGATGTCATGGCCAGCTTCATGGAGCCCGGCAGCGGCAATCCCTGGTTCATCAAGCCAGACGCGCTCGTGAGCGGCGACGACAGCGGCGCCGACGCCAGCTTCGCCTTCAGCCCCTGCGCCAACACCGGCACCATGGCCGGCTACGGCGCCTGGGACCAGGACGGCAACGGGCTGTGGGACCCACTGGATCCCTGGGGAGCGCTGGTGGACGACCACGGCGAGTCACTTGGCTCGGTGGAGTTCGCCGATCAGGACATCGAGGGCCTCGAGATCCTGATCCCCCACGACCAGGGTCCCCTGCCGGTCTTCCCCGTGGTCACGCTGGCGGGCGAGCTTCGCCTGACGGCGGGAAGCTTCGACGAGCTGCTGATGGACGCACCCGACGCCCACATCTGTCTGGCCGCGCTGCGCTGGGCGGTGGAGGAGCCCCTGTCCGTCGAGGAGCTGGCCCAGCACCGGGGCCCCCACTGCTTCGAGCCCGAAGAGCTCGTGGGCAGGCAAGCGCTGGCCTTCGCCCTCGAAGTGCCTGGGCACAGCCCTGTGCAGCTCCGGGCCTGGCTCGATCGGGACCACGACGAACAACTGGGCGAGCCCGACGAGGCCACCGCCTGGCCCGCAGGCACCACCAACGGCCTGATCGAGGCGGGCGACGAGGACCTCGACGGGCTGATCATCGAGCTGGATCCCAGCTGAGCCACGGAGCGGACATGACCCCGAAGAACCCGATCCTCACCGCCTTGCTGCTGGCCGCCCTGGCCCTGCCCGTGCCGGCCCTGGCCGTAGACGCCGACGGCGACGGCCACGATGACAGCACAGACTGCGACGACGCCGATCCGGAGGTCTTCCCCGGCGCTCCCGAGTACTGCAACGGCGTAGACGACGACTGCAACGGCATCATCGACGACAACGCCGTAGACGCCGGCACCTGGTACCAAGACGCCGACGGCGACGGCTTCGGTACCCCTGTTTCGTCCGTCCGCGCCTGCAGCCAACCAAGCGGGTACGTAGCTGACAACAGCGACTGCAGCGACGACTCCGCCGAGGTCTGGCCCGGCGCGCCGGAGTACTGCGACACCCTGGACAACGACTGTGACGGCACCGCCGACGAAGCCGGCGCCGAGGACGAGGTCACCTGGTACCCGGACGCCGATCTCGACGGCTACGGCGAGTACGCAGGCGTCACGGTCGAGGCCTGCGACCAGCCCAGCGGCTACGCCAACAACAACCTGGACTGCGACGACTACCACAACACCATCCACCCCGGCGCCCCCGAGGACTGCAGCAACGGCATCGACGATGACTGCGACGGCGACATCGACGAAGCCGAGGACTGCGACACGGGCAGTGGTGCGCCCAAGGAGTGCAGCAGCGCCAGCGGCGCAGGGCTGGGGCTGATGTTCCTGCCCCTGGTGCTGCTGGGGCTGCGACGGCGAGAGCGCCGCCGCTAGCCAAGCGAGGGGGACGAGCGCGGTGGGTTCCATGCCGATCGGGTCCGTGCCGATCACAAACCGCGGCTTATTTTAGTTATTGACGACTATTGGACATCTATCGAGGCAGACACTCGCACAACGGTCCATGAGACACCGGCCATCGCGTCGGCTCCGAACCCGATCCAGGACCTCACCTCACCTCTCGAAGGAGCCCCACATGTCCTGCCTCGTCCCTCGCTGCACTGCTCTCCTCCTCATCCTGAGCGCCTGTGCCCCGCTTCCCGGCACGCCGGGGGTGAGCATCGAGCCCATCGCCCCCACGACCACCGACGATCTCGTCGCCGCCTGGACCGCGCCGGAGGGCGCCGACGAAGACGCAGCCTATACGATCCGCTGGACGCTGAACGGAAACGAGCAAGCCGAGCTGGCCGATCGAGACACCGTCCCCGCCGCCTCTACCACAAAGGGTCAGGAGTGGACGGTCGAGGTCACCGCGGGCAACGGCAACAAGGAAGGCAGCGCGGGCACGGCCAGCGTGACCGTGCTGAACACGGTACCCGAGGCGACCCTGTCCTTCGCCAACGAAGCGCCCGCCACCTCTGAGGACCTCGAGGCCCTGGTGGAGATCACCGACGCCGACGGCGACCCCACGACCGCCAGCTACAGCTGGTCCGTCGACGGGGTGGGCGTCCCGGAGCAGGGAGCCACCATCTCGAGCGACGAGACCGCCAAGGGCCAGGTCTGGGAGGTCACCGTCACCGTGTCCGACGACGAAGCCGACAACCCAGAGCCCCTGGTGGGCAGCCTGACCATCGGCAACACGCCTCCCTCGGTCGCGACCGCGACCGTCCTGCCCGAGGAGCCGACCCAGAACGACACCATGAGCTGTGAGGCCTCCGGCTGGGACGATGCCGACGGCGACGAGGAAGGCTACTCGGTCTCCTGGACCGTGGAGGGTGAGGAGGTCTCGACCGACGACACCCTCCCAGGCACGGGCCTGGCGAGGGGCCAGGCCATCGCATGCGCTCTCACGCCTGACGACGGTGATGACGTCGGCGACACCGCGATCTCCAGCACCGTCTACCTGGCCAACACCCCGCCCGTGATCACCTCACTGGAGATCGGCCCCGAAGAACCCCTCGACGAGGTGGCCGCCACCGCCATGGTGGCTGACGACGCTGACGGCGACGAGCTGAGCTACAGCTACGAGTGGAGCGTGGACGGCGCGGTGGTGAGCACCGACGCCAGCCTGGACGGCGACTCCTTCGCCAAGGACCAGGCGATCCAGCTCACCGTGGTGGCCAACGATGGCGAGGACGACAGCGACCCGGCGACCAGCAACACCATCTACGGCGGCAACCACACGCCCGAGGTCCTCTCCGTGGTTCTCGATCCCACCACGGTCCATACCGACGACGTCCTGACCGCCTTGGCCAGCACCGACGACGGCGACGGCGACAGCCTGACCCTCGCCTACGCCTGGTACGTCAACGGCAGCCTCGTAGCCGAGACCTCCGATTCCCTCGATGGCTCATCCTGGTTCGAGCGCGGCGACGACGTCTACGTCGAGGTGACCGCGGATGACGGCGAGACCGCCAGCGACGCCTTGGCCTCCTCGAGCGTCACGGTGTCCAACACCCCGCCCAGCTCGCCCGAGCTCGAGTGGGACACGAGCGAGCCGGCTCCGAGCGGGGACCTGCAGTGCGTGATCGCTACGGGCAGCACCGACGCCGACGGCGATGCCGTGGACTACACCTTCTCCTGGGACATCGACGGCGTGGCCTACACCGACGCCACGACCACCGATCACGACGGCGACACGCTGCCCGCCGGCGCCTGGGAGCAGGGAGACGAGGTCTGGTGCTCGGTCGTGGCCGACGACGGCTTCGACGACGCGGACGTGGCCGAGTGGCGAGTGGTGGCCCCCCCCTGCGACAGCGCCGATGCCAGCGTCGAGGTGGACGCTGACGGACGCTGGTACGTCTTCTGCGACGACGAGGTGTACTGGGACGAAGCGCTGGAGGCCTGCCAGTCGATGGGCGGCAGCTGGGACCTGGTGAGCATCAGCAGCGCCTACGAGAACGCCATGGTCAACGCCGGCGCCATCGCCAACTTCGCCGTGTCATCCAGCGGCTTCTACCCCGCCTGGATCGGGCTCACCGACGAGGACGTCGAGGGCACCTGGGAGTGGACCGACGGCACCACCCTGACCTACACCAACTGGGGCTCGAGCGAGCCCAACGGCACCAGCGAGCACAACGCGGTCATGTTCCGGGCCGGCGGCTCCTACGGCGGCGACTGGAACGACATCAAGGCCGAGAACGACAAGCCCTATGTGTGCTCCGAGCCCTAGCAGCGTGCGTCGAGACCTGAAAGCTCGGGTTCGACGATCATTATGGAA
>CAZHIK010000522.1:0-6724 GCA_964532635.1 uncultured Enterobacterales bacterium | reverse complement strand
CACCGGGCCCCAGTCCAGGGCGCCCAGGCCGGCCATTGTGACGGGGTAGGTGGCGGTCAGCAGCAGCGCCACGGCCAGCAGGGCCAGGGCGCTCAGGTACTTGCCCAGCACCACCTGGATCTCGCTCAGGGGCAGAGTGACCAGCAGCTCGATGCTTCCGGTGCGGCGCTCTTCGGCGAACAGGCGCATGGTGATGGCTGGGACCAGCACCACGAAGAACAGCGAAGACCAGAAGAAGAATGTGCGCAGCGACACCACACCCTGCGAGAAGATGTCCTGGAACCACAGGGTGAATGTGGCCACCAGGCCCAGGAAGACGGGTACGACGATGTAGGCCAGGGGGGAGTCGAAGCTGCTGTTCAGCTCCCTCCGAAAGACGGCCAGCACGTTCGACATCGGGGCTCCTCCCGCAGGCGCGCGTTGGGCGCGCAGCCGTTAGCTCTTAGCCGTTAGCGCTTAGCCCGGTGGTGCCAAGGCGCACGTCTCGAGATCACCTTGTTCCTCTCCATCGTCATCTTTGCCTGTCTCATCGGCTCGGCTGGGGCCGAAGATTCGACGCCCAGCGTCGGCGCTGCGGTGCTCGACGACGCGGCGTGGAACCTGGTCCGGGTGGACACGCCGGATCACCCCGAGGCGCTGATCTCGAGCGATCGGGGCTCCATGCTGGCGGGCCCACCCAGCGACGGAGTTGCCTACCGCCCCGTGTCGATCCCGGAGGTCGACACCGCCTACGTGGCCTGGGAAGCGGTGGACGCTCTGCAGACCGACGCATGGATCCAGGCCGGCTACGACGGCTCGGGGGTGCGGGTGGCCGTGTTCGACGTGCAGTGGCTCAACGCGGAGCTGCGGCCCGAGGAGTTGGGGGACGTCGAGACCTGGGACTGCGGTGCCCACGACACCTGCGAGCTGCCCATGGACACCCTGCGCCCCTGGCACTCCTACGAGGAGGGTAGCCACGGGGTGGCCTGCGCGGAGGTCATCCGGGACCTCGCGCCGGGGGTCGAGCTGCACCTGGTGCGGGTCAACGGCCTCACCACCCTCGAAAACGCCGTGGGCTGGGCCATCCGCCACGACGTGGACCTCATCTCCATGTCCCTGTCCATGTTCTCGGAGTCCTTCTACGATGGCACCGGGTCGGTCAACGACCTGATGGGTCAGCTCGCCAGCGCTGGCGTGCTGATGGTCACGTCCTCAGGCAACTACGCCGACGAGCACTGGGTGGAATGGTTCCGCGACGACGATCTCGACGGCTTCCATGAGTTCGATGGCTCGAGCGAGTACCTGCCGGTGTGGCTGGACGGCGGTGGACGCAGCCGGATCATGATCAACTGGGACCAGTACCGCCACTGCGGCGACACCGATCTGGACGCGTATGTCTGGGACGCCGAAGGCAACCTGGCCGGGCGCTCGGAAGGGCGGCAGATCGTCGAGGAGAAGGGCTGCTACCCCAGCGAGCGTATCTCGGCCTACGCCGAGTCCAGCGGATGGCACTACCTGCAGCTGCGTCGCGCTGCGGGTGATCCCGCGGTGCGCTTCTCCATCTTCGCTCGCGGGTCCACCCTCTACGAGCCCATGGCCGAAGGCAGCATCGCCGACCCGGGCACCCACCCGTCGGTCTTCACGGTGGGCGCGGTTCGGGCCCTCAACTACATCGGCAACGACGTGGAGTACTTCTCGTCCCAGGGTCCCACCCACGGCGGGCTGTCCAAGCCCGACATCGCGGGCCCCGACGGCGTATCCTCCTCGGTCTACGGCGCCACCGGCTTCTACGGTACCTCTGCCTCCACACCGGCGGTCGTGGCGGCGCTTGCGATCCTCATGAGCGCTGATCCCGATCTGGATCCCTATCAGGCCGCCGATCGCCTGATGTCCTACGCATGGGACGAACGCGCCACCTTCGACGCCCCGGACACGGCCGTCGGGGCAGGTTATGCGCGCCTTCCACCCTTGCAGGTCGGTTCCCGGGGCTGCGGAGATCGTCCCCTGCTCCTTCCGGTCCTGCTATGGTGGCCGTTGGTCGTGCTGCGGCGTCGTCTGGCGCCCGGCCCCCCTCCCCGGAGCCCCGCCCGATGCGATCCCTGACGATCATCGCCTCCTTGCTCCTGCTGCCCGGGTGCAACCTGTTCCGCTCTGGGCAGATCCTCCAGACCTGTGAAGATCTGCCCGCTGGCTGCGATCCGGTCATCGACACGCAGCCCACCGACGACACCGGAGACACTGCGCCCTGGTTTCCCGAGGATCCCTCCACCGAAGGCATGGTGGTGGTCTCCAAGACGGACGCCGAGGTGCTGTTGCGCGCCTTCGGAGTCAGCGGCGAGCCCCTGGCGTCCTTCAGCCTCGCGCCCAACCAAGCCCCCGGCCCTGGCCCGGTGGCCTACGATCCGATCCAGCCACGCATTCTGATGTGGGACAACTCCGCTGGGGTGCTGTGGGTGATGGCCGACGGTGCCGAGCCCACCAGCGTGGCCCCCGACACCTCCGATAGCACCGAGCTGGGCTGGGTCTACGACACGGTGCTCGTCGATTCGATGCTCTACCTGGTGGGTGCCACCTCCGTGTGGAGCTACGAGCCTGGAGCCGACTCCATCACCCGATTGGGTTCCGCATCGGGCGTCGCGCAGATCCAGAGCGTGTTCCAGGCCTTCGAGGAAAACCTCTTCCTGCTCAACTGGGGCCACGACGACTCCCCCGACCTGTACCGCTTCACCGTCACCAGCTCCGAGAGCCGCCTGTCCTACGAAGCCTACGACGACAGCCTCGGGCGCTCGGCCTCCGGCTTCCAGGGCCCCAGCATCAAGCCCTACGTCTGCTCCAGCGTCGGCAGCGTCTACGCGGTGGAGACCCTCTCCGGCGGTGACCGCAGCCCCGCGGCCTTCCCTGATCAGGGGCAGCTCGAGGGCTTCATCGGGACGGGGCTGCTGTCCTCGGTCACCGACTGTGGTTGGGACGATGGCGCCGAGCGCTACCTGGTGCACTCGGCCGATCACGGTATCTTCGCCATGGATGAGTGGGGTCGGGTCGAGCCGCGGCTCCAACCAGAGAGTGGCGAGCAGTTCGTGCGCGCGGCGTTTTTCACCATCGAAGAAACCGACGCACGCTGAGTGGCGCTCGCCACCGGTGACAGTCCGTTGCGTGCGAACGGGCGCGTCGAGGCGTAGACTGAGCGCTGGAGGTGGTGAATGCGCCGCTGTGTCTTGCTGACGACCATCCTGATCCTGGGCTGCCGGCCCGACGAAGAGCTCACTCCCCTGGTGACCGTCATCGACGCCAGCGCTCCTGAGAGCGCTGCCTTGGCGGCGGTGGTCGGAATCGAGGAGATCGAAGTCCCCGTGCGGCTCCTGAACCGCTACGACGCCTCCATCCAGGGCTCGGATCTGGAGCTGTCGCTGTCGGGAACCACGGCGTCCGCTGCCAGCACCACGGTGTCTCTGGATCCCACCGGCTATGGCACCCTCGAGGTCAGCGTCGAGGAACCCGAGGCCTTCACCGTGGGCCTCGACAGCAGTGGCGACAGCGTTGTGTTGGGTGATTCGGTGGAGTGCTGGGCGGTGGCCGATGCGCTGCCCGCATGGGACCTGCGGCCCAGCTGGATGCTGCCCGCGGAGCTGGGCGAGGTCACCGAGACCGAGCCGCTGCTCGAGGGCGTGGTGCTCGCCACCGAGCTCGAGGTCTGGTTCCTGGGCATCGAGCCTGACGCTCAGCTCCACCGAGTGCTCACCATGCCCGATCCCATCCTGGAGCTCGAGGCGGTCCACATCGACAACGACGGTGTTACCGATCTGCTGGTTCGCAGCGTCGATGAGCTGGTGCTGCTGCGCGGTCGTCCGGGCGGGGGCATGGCCTGGGGCGCCGGCTTCGCCGCCGAGGGCCTCGAGCTGGTGGGCGCCTCCGTGGATGACGTGGACGGAGACACCCGAAACGACGTGGGCTTCGCACTCCAGGGCACCGAGGGTGCCTGGTTGGTGATCATGGGCGGCGACGGCGCCTGGGGCTTCGAGGAGATCGAGGAGCTGCGCTTCGCCCTGGACTACGCGGTGGTCGATATCGAGCTGTCCCAGAGCGACGCCGACGGCCAGGCCGAGGTGGCGCTGCTCAAGAGCGACTCCGTGCTGATGCGCTACTATTGGTCCGCGGACGGCGATGCCTGGGCGGAGACCTACCCCTCCACCCTCGAGACCCACCTGGCGTCCCCCGCCAGCTTCCTGGGTGCGGCGGACCTCAACGGCCTGGGGGCTGACGAGCCCATTCTGCTCTCCCACGCCTCTGCCGGGGTCCAGCAGAGCGTGATCTTCTACACGCTGGACGGCGACACCATCCAGTACCAGAAGAGCTACCAGGATCCGTTCTGGTCCCTGGCTGACCTCAGCGCCGACCTGATGCCTGACATCGTCTCCCTCGAGGGTGGCGAGCTGCACATCATCCACTTCGCCACCGATGAAGGCGGCGCTGACTTCGCCTACCACACCATCGGCGGGGTCTACATCCACACCGGCACCGACGCCGACGATGACCCGGAGACCGGCCCCATCGCCGCGGGTCTGCTCGACGGCGATCGGCTCCCGGACCTGACGATGGTCACCGACGCGCTCCATCTCTTCCCGGGCCAGGAGGTCGAGACCGCCTGGGCCGCCATCGATGGACGCTGGTCCAGCTACGACCTGCAGCTCCTGGCCGAGCCTGCCTTGGCCGATCTGGACGAGGAGCCCGGCATCGAGGCCATGGCGGGCTGGGTGACCTCCTACTCGGTTCCCGTGCTGCGCACCTGGTCCATCGATCCCGATCCCCACGGCGAGCTTCCCACCCTGAACCGACACGGAGAGATCCTGTTCGAGGACAGCGCGGAGCCGTTGGATGTGGCCATCACCACCGAGCGCGTGTTCGGCCTGGTGGACTTCGATGGCACCCAGTTGGTCGCCATGACCCGCGACGACGGCGAGACCTGGGAGGAGCTGGGTCGGGTGGCCGTCGACGGCGCCGCGCTGGTCACCGGCAGCTTCGCGGATGACGCGGTGTTGGCGGTCATCAGCGCCGAGGGTGAGGTGAGCTGGCGAGACGCCGACATGGTCGAGCTGGGCACAGACAGCCTGGGAGCCTACGGCTGCGTTGTGGCGGCCGACAGCGACGGGGACGGGCTCCACGAGCTGCACACCGGCACCGACGCTGGCTGCGAGTTGCTGGCGGTCGACCTCGACGGTGACGGCACCGATGAGATCGCCAGTGCCTCCGCGGAAGGCATCAGCGTGGACTGGGCCGGGGTCACCCACAGCCTCGAGGGTACCGGTCGCCTGGCCGCTCGCGATCTGGATGGTGACGGCCAGCCGGAGCTGCTGGCGGCCAGCGGAGGCCGCATCTGGCTGTACCGCGCGGTGGGCGAGGCCTTCGTCCCCGGCAGCGGCTTGCACGGCGCCACCGTGCTGGGCTCCATCGACCTGGGCGATGTCACAGGCGATGGCCTGGACGACATCATCACCACCGATTCCGATGGCATCTGGCGGATCCTGTGGGGGGTCGACTAGCGCCGCCCTCAGGGTTCGATCGCCACAGCCTCCACCAGCTTCGAGACCTTGCGGGCCGCGATGGCCGAGCTGAAGGGGATCACGGCAGCACCCAGGTCCTTGGGGGCCTTGCCCTTGTCGCCCAGCAGCTTGCGGTTGACGGCCAGGATGAGGTTGGGATGGCCGTGCTGGGCCAGGAGCGCCAGTCGTTTCTCGAGGTAGGACTTGCGCCAGACCCCGATCACCTCGAGATGGGCCACCCGGGCGCCGGAGCGGAAGGTGAAGTCGGGCACCACCACCGCCTGGCCGCCCAGGTTGAGCACCTCGGAGCCCGCTTCCAGCTGCCAGGGGGTGTCGAGCTTGGCCCATTGTTCCTGGAACCACAGCTCTTCGCGCGACTGCCAGGTGCCCGTGTCGGGGAGGTGAGAGACCAGGCCGTGCTCGTGGCCGAGGGTCATGGGCCGGTTGCGCCGGCGGTACTTCAGCTCGGCGGTCATGGTCCAGGGGCTGGTCTGGAGCGGCAGGGCCGGGAAGAAGCGGGCCAAGGCCATGCCGTAGCGTGTGGACAGGCCGAAGAGGCTGGCGGGACCGTCCAGGGTGATGATCACCGCATTACCGGCGGGCTGGATGCGGTACATCAGCTGCTGGAACTTGATGTGGCGGAACAGCTGGCGAAGGCGCTTGGGGTCGGGCTCCGCCAGCGTGATGGTGACCTGGCGGGCGTGGAGCAACAGGCCCTGGACCAGCCCGATGTTGTAGCGGTGGAGCAGCCAGGCGGCGGAGGGGCAGTCGACCTCGAGCACCACCTGGTTTTCCTTGAGGTCGGCGAACATGCCCCGCTCGACGGCGATGGGCTCGCAGCCGAGCTCGGCGGCCAGCTTCGCGATGACGTCGGCCGCCACTGGATGTCCGCTGGCGTCGGGGCGCCGGCGCACCGGACCGGCGGAGAACAACCGCGCGCGGAGCTCCAGTGGGGGCAGGGGGGCGCGGGTGTCGAAGGTGCAGCGGTTGGACAGCACGCGCGCCAGCCCGCGCAGGAGCTTGTGGTCCACCCGGTTGCCGACGATGTCCCGTTCGATGCGCCGGCCCAGTTCGCCGCGGGTGAGCTGTTGCCCTACGGCCAGCTGCACCTGATCGAGCAGGGCCTGGGCTGCTTCGAGGTAGCGCTCGCTCGAGGGGTCGACCAGGGAAGGACGCACGTCGTCGCGGGTGCAGCGGGCGCGGAGCAG
>CAZHIK010000521.1:0-6724 GCA_964532635.1 uncultured Enterobacterales bacterium | reverse complement strand
CCGCCCTCGAGGTTCGGGTGGCCCTGGAGTGCCTCGACCGGGGCCGCTCGGCCACCATCGCCGGGGACACCGCACAGCACATCCTCCAAGGCACCGGCTTCACCAGCTGGGAGCATTTCTTCGAAGAGCTGTCCCTCGAGGGCACGGTGGTGGAGACCCTGCAGGTGGCCTACCGATCCACCCACCAGATCGCGAGCTTCGGGCTCCACCTGCTGGGAGAAGACCACAACGAACCGCCGCCGCGCACCGTGCGCGATGGGCCGCCGGTAGAGCTGTTCCGCTTCACCGACCACGGAGCCTGCGTGGCCTTCCTGGGCGACGCCCTGGGTGGCCTGTTGCAGGCCGAGCCCCTGGCCAACGTGGCCCTGATCACTCCTGACGCCGACACCGCGCGGCTCTACCACCGCGGCCTGGAGCGCACCCAGATCCCGGCCCTCCGGCTGGTCCTCGAGCAAGACTTCCACTTCGAGCCCGGTATCGAGATCACCCCCATCCAGGATGTAAAGGGCCTCGAGTTCGACTACGTCGTGCTCATCGAGGTCAACGCCAGCCACTACCCCGACACCCCGCTGGCCCGCAGGCAGCTGCACGTAGGCGCCACCCGCGCGATCCATCAGCTGTGGCTGACCACGGTCAGGACCCCCGCGGCGCCCATCCGCCAGATCCTCGAGCGGCCATGACCCGAACCGACGCTGCGATCGTCTTGGAGCGCCTGCGGGCGGGAGCCCTCGAGGCCTTGGTGGACCTGTGCCTCGACGAGCTCCTCGAGCGCCCGCTGTCCCAGCTCGTCTCCCCGCGCTTCGTGGCCCAGCGCACGGTGGCTGCGCTGCGAGACGCCGCCGCCTCGCCCGAGCTTGAGCCGTGGCTGCGCGACCAGCTCGATCTGGCTCTGGATCAGACCATCCGTGCCGACGCCAGCGGCCGCGCCTACCTGCCGGGTGAAACCCTCCGAGAGCGGGTGCCCGCAGAGCTGAGTGATCCCCTCGAGGAGCTGCTTGCCGAGCCGTGGCTGCCCGAGCGGGAGCTGGTGCTCAGGCTGCTGGACCACCACGCCATGCACAGCCTGATCCAGGAGGTGCTGCAGGCCAGCCTCGTGCGCTTCGCCCGAAAGATGCGCAGCCTGGAGCCCACCAAGAGGATCCGGTCTGGGCTGGGCAAGCGCGTGCCTGTGCCTTCCAGCCTGTCACGGCTCAAGGACATCGGCAGCGCGGCCGTCTCCGTGGTGGGCTCCGAGATCGAAGCCCAGCTGGAGCAGCGGGTGAGCGAGCACGTCTCCCAGGTCATCAGCGCCGTGCTGGGCCACGTGGCCACCCTGCTCACAGCGCCAGAGCGCGCCGAGACCATGGGGGACTGGCGCGCCTACGGGCTCCGTGTGGTGCTGGACACCGAGCTCGAGGCCTTCGCCGCCGAAGCCCGCAAGCTGGAGCCCGAACGCGCCGTGGCGGCCACCGCCCGCGCCGTGCGCAGCCTGGCCGAGCGGGAGTCCCTCGAGGACGAGCTGACCGAGCTGATCCAACAGGTCATGGAGCCCTGGAAGCAGCATCGTCTCGGCCCACAACTCGCGTCCCTGGGCCTGGAGCAGGCCTGGCGCGATACCTGGCGTCGGTGGCTCGTGGAGCAGATCGGACCGGTGCTGGAGACCACGGCTTTCGAAGCCTGGTTGAACGCACTATTGGGGCCGGACGGTCAGACCTGATAGCTTGTACGACCGCATAGATAGGACCTACGCAAAGGCCCACCAACGGAGACGTCATGGAGCAGACAAGCCGCCGCCTCTCCACGTTCCTCGAGCAGCTGTCACAGCGCGACGAGATCCTGAAGATCCTGCTCGACCTGCCGCTTCCGCCCGAGCTCCTCGAGCGGGTGGCACCCCTCTTCCATTCCTACGATCTCGCCCCGAACGACATCCTGATCCAGGAGCGGTCCCAAGAGATCGACGCCATCTGGTTCATCGTCGAAGGCACGGCCGACGCGCTGATGCGCCCCACCACGGTCGACGGCCGGCCGGGTGACGCCCAGGTCGTGGGCCACCTCCAGGATCTGGACGTGGTCGGTGAGATCAGCCTGGTGATGCGCACGCCGCGCACCGCCACGGTCAAGGCCACAAGCCCACTCCGAGCCCTGGCCATCCACCGCGACTCCCTGGTCCAGCTGATGACGGTTCATCCTGGCCTGGCCAACGCGCTGGTGCGCTGGTGCGCCCAGAACGCCGCCGACAAGATCGGCCGCACCCGCTGGATGCACGACGAGGGCTACCCCATCGGCCTCGAAGTCAAGGGCGGTGGCCACGACATGAAGGCGGCCGAGATGCTCGCGCCCGACTTCGCATTGGCCGACGTCGAGCGCCACTACGTCTCGAAGAACGCCAAGAACCTCAAGCTGATCAAGCAACGCCTGCAGGAGCTGCGCTGCTTCGATTGGGAAAACGACGAGGTCACCGACGAAGTCGCCAAGCTCTTCAACCTGGTCAAGGTCCCCTCCAAGCGCGGCATCCTGGCCGAAGGCGAGCTGGGTGAGACCCTGCTGATCATGTCTCGGGGCATCGCCAACATCCGCAAGCGCGACGGCGAGCTTGTCCACGGCTGGGTCTCCGGCCACCAGCGTCCGGTCCACACCGTGCTCGGTGAGGTCGCCTTCCTCAACCCTGGCGCCCGCACCGGCACCGTCCTGGCCGCCACCTCGTGCGAGCTGCTCGAGGTCAGCTACAAGGCCGTGCCCAACCTGGTCTACTGGGCCCCACGCCTGGCCCAGCACCTGCACCTGGGCCTGCTCCGCACGGTGTGCCCCAAGCTCACCGAGACCTCCTCCGAGCGCGCCACCACAGAAGCGGTCTCCCAGGGCGACTGGGAGCAGTGGTTCGTGGACGACGACTACTACACCAAGAAGCTCAAGGCCCTGGACCTGTCCTAGGGAGCTGTCAGCCATCAGCTGTCAGCCGTCAGCTTCGCACGCGCAGGGGCGAACGCTCCTGCTCTGCTGCGGGTGGATCCTCGCCGCAGGGCTGGCGGGGTGTGCAGTGGAGCAACCCGAGCCCGAGGTCGAGCCGATCTCATGGGTGACGGACCAGGAGCGAGCCGAGGGGCCGCCCCATGCCAACTGGGACATGGTGGCCGAGCTCCGGGCGGACCAGGCCGCCGAGCACCACCCTTCCGATGGTGGCGGTGAGGCCTGGCTGGAGCGGGCAGAGGACGGCAGCGGCGATAGTGCGACCGCAGGGCGGACGGGCAGCTTCACCGTGATCTACGAAGCCGGCCCCTTGGGGGTAGCCGAAGGCGGCACCATCGGGCTGCAGGTCTCTCCGTTCTGGGGCTGGAGCACGCCACAGGTCGAGCACCCGTACACATCCGGCTACACCGAGGTCGAACACGCGGGGCCGGGTGACGCCGATGGGCTGGAGCTGGGCGCCACGACCTGGGGAGATCAGCTGCTGGGCATCACCGTGTCGGGGCGTTCCCTCGCGGCGGGTGAGCGGCTTCGCATCCGCTACGGTGCCGAACCTGCGGGGGCACGGGTGGACCGCTACGCCGAGGAAGCCTCGCGGCTGTGGATCGCGGTGGACGGCGACGGCGACGGCGTCCGGGCGCTGCTCGAGGACTCGCCTACCGTGCGTGTCCGGGCGGGGACCCCGGTCGGCCTGATCATCACCGTGCCGGGCACCATGAAGCCGGGAGCCTCCCACCGGGTGACCGTGGCGGCGGTGGACGCCTCGGGCAACGCCTGCAAGGACTTCGAGGGCACCCTCCACCTCGAGTCCAACGGCCTCGAGCTACCCGCCGTGGTGCGGGTCGAGCCCGGCGACGATGGCAGCGTTCGGATCCCCCTGCACGCTCCCGACGAAGGCCTGTTCCGGGTCCGCGCCACGGCCAGCGAAGGCCCGGTGGGACAGAGCAATCCTGTGCTGGTCTCCGACAAGGTGCCCCGCGTGCTCTTTGGCGATGTCCATGGCCACACCGCGCTGTCCGACGGCACAGGGACCCCCGAGGACTACTTCGCCTACGCCCGAGATGTCGCAGGGCTGGACTTCGCCGCTCTGACCGACCACGACCACTGGGGCATGCTGTTCCTGGACGCCCACCCGGCGATGTGGGAAGCCATCGTCGCGGCCGTGCGCCGGGCCCACCGACCTGGAAGCTTCACCACACTGCATGGCTACGAGTGGACCTCCTGGATCCATGGCCACCGCCACGTACTGTTCTTCGACGATGCACCCTCGCTGCTGTCGTCCGTGGATCCCCGCTACGAGGATCCCCGGGACCTCTGGGACGCACTGCGCGGTCGAGCGGCGCTGACGATCCCCCACCACACCGCGGGGGGGCCCATCCCGACCAACTGGTCGATACCGCCAGACGCGGAGATCGAGCCTCTGGTAGAGGTGGCCTCGGTCCACGGTGTCTCCGAGGCGTTGGACGCGCCCAACGCGATCTACGCCCCCGTGGTCGGAACCTCCGCCCGCGACGCCCTGGATCTCGGCTACGAGCTGGGCTTCATCGGCGGCGGAGACACCCACGACGGCCACCCTGGGCTCGCCCACCTGGCCTCGGGACAAGGGGGACTGGTGGTGGCGCTGGACACCGACTCCACCCGCGCGGGCCTCCTGGACGCGTTCCGGAGCCGACGGGTCTACGCCACCAACGGCGCCCGCACCCTGCTCTTCACCACCCTCGAGGGTCGCCCCATGGGCAGCCGCGTCGCTCCCACCGAGTCGGGTCGGCTGGTGCTCTTCGCGGTGGGGGACAGCCCGCTGCAGGCGGTGGAGGTGATCCGCAGCGGAGCCGTGGTGGAGCGCATCCCCGCTCCTGGTGAAGCCATGGTCCAGACCAGCCTGGACCTGGAGAACCTGACCGCTGGGGAGTACCTCTACATACGCGTCCACCAGCGCAACGGAGGACTCGCGGTGTCCTCTCCGTTCTTCGTCCGCGATGAACCGGATAGGATGCCCGCGCCAGCTGCGAGGGAGCCATGACCACGCCCACCGATCCACTGCACCGCCTGATCCGGGAGCGCATGGCTGGTCTGCCCGTCACCGAGCACGATCCCGCCAAGGGCATGCCCCTGCAGGTGGTGGGCTTCGGCCCCGAAGAGGTCATCGAGGCCACCGAGGTGATGGTCACCACCTGGGTGACCATGGGACAGCGCACCCGACGCTTCGAGGCCGCGTTCGCCGCCTGGGCGGGCTGCGAGCACGCAGTGATGGTGAACTCCGGCTCGTCGGCCAACCTGCTGCTCTGGGCGGCCTTGGTGGCCGCGGGCCGGCTCCAGCCCGGTGACGAGGTGATAGTACCCGCCGTGGGCTGGTCCACCACCCTCTTCCCGGTGGTGCAGGCCGGCCTGGCCGCGGTGATGGTGGACGTGGAGCCCCACACCCTCTGCATGGATCCCGGAGCCGCCGCTGCAGCGATGGGCCCTCGCACCCACGCCGCCTTCCCCGTGCACACCCTCGGGGCCCCTGCCCGACTCGCACCCCTCGAGGATCTCGGCCTGCTGGTCACCGAGGACGCCTGCTCCGGCTACGGCGCCACCAGCGCCGGTCGGCGCGTAGGCGGCCTCAGCGAGGCCGGCACCTTCTCGTTCTTCTTCAGCCACCAGATCACCACCGTCGAGGGAGGCATGGTGGTCACCAACGATGCCGCCCTGGCCGACTGCATGCGCTCCATGCGAGCCCACGGCTGGATCCGCGAGCGCAGCGACGCGGCCGCCCTCGCCGCCGCCCACCCCGAGATCGATCCTCGCTTCCTGTTCGTCACTCCGGGCTTCAACCTGCGGCCCACCGAGATGGCCGCAGCCTTCGGACTGCATCAGCTCCCCCGCCTGGATGGCTTCATCGCGCGCCGTCGGGCCAACCACCGGCACTGGTGCCAGCTGGTCCAGGACGCAGGCCTTCCGCTGACGGTGTTCCCCGAGCAGCCAGGCACGACCCACGGCGGCTTCTCCTTCCCCCTGCAGGTCGCGGCCGACGCTCCCTACCCGCGGGCAGAGCTGATGGCCTTCCTCGAAGAGCGGAAGATTGCCACTCGACCCATCTCAGGCAGCAACTTGGCGCGCCAGCCGGCCTTCGCCGGGCTACCGAACACTCGCACCCCCTTCCCAATGCCAGTGGCCGACGCCGTCCACGAGCGGGGCTTCTTCGTCGGCAACAGCCACGCCTTCGGCAAAGCCCACGGCGAGCTGCTGGTCCGCAGCCTCCAGGAGTTCCATGATGGCTGATCTCATCCCCAACGCACCTCCCTTCCTGGGTGTCACGGACAGCTCCATGTTGTTGCCCCGCGACCAGCCCGGTCCACGAGTGGTGGTCACCGGCGGTGCCGGCTTCGTCGGGTCGGTGCTGGTGCGCTGGTTGCTCGCTGCCGGCTACCGGGTCCACGTGGTGGACTGCCTGCTGTACGGCGGCCACAGCCTGCTGCCGGTCTTCATCCACCCACACTTCTCCTTCGAGGAGCTCGACATCCTCGATCGCGACGGGCTGTCCAGAGCCCTCGAGGGCGCCGACGCGGTCGTGCACCTCGCCGCCTACGTAGGCTACCCCCTGTGCAAGAAGGAACCCGAGCGCGCTACCGCGGTCAACGTCCAGGGCACCCGCAACGTGCTGGAACTGACCCCACCGGACGTGCCCCTGCTGTACGCCTCCACCGGCTCGAACTACGGCGAGGTCGACGGCATCTGCACCGAAGACACCCCTCTGAACCCCCTGTCTCTGTACGGCGAGAACAAGACCCTCGCCGAGCAG
>CAZHIK010000520.1:0-6730 GCA_964532635.1 uncultured Enterobacterales bacterium | reverse complement strand
GCCTTGCTCATGGGCCGACGTCCGCGATCGATCCCAGGCGGATGCTGAAGGCCAACCCCACCAGTGTGCTGTCATAGCGCTGCTCCATGTCCACGGTCTGGCCTTCGACCTGTTGCTGGAAGCTTCGCCCACGGAAGTTGACCATGTTCAGGTCGCTGAACATGCCTAGGCGGAAGCGTGGATCGGGCAGGACCAGGTCCAGTCCGAGGGAGCCGCCCGTCAGCAGGTACCAGTGGCCGTGGGCCAGTCCGATCGTACCCGCCCAGATGCCACCACCGAGCCAGGGCTCGACGCCGAGGGCGCCCGGCTTGCCCAGCCGCAGCCGGTAGCGGAGCAGCAAGCCAGCATCGACAAAGCCCGACGGCACGGTCCAGTGGACGGTGGCCCTCGAGCCCAGGTCGCCCGGTCCCAACGCCAGGACACACCAGTCCAACAGGAGCCCCGGCGCGAAGCCCAGTTCGCTGATGGTCTCGTCCTCGACCTCGATCGTGGCTCCAGACACGCCGTCCACCTGCGAGGTCTGGGACAGGTGGTGGGCGGCGCCCAGCTGCCCTCCCACGATCAATGACGGCTCGCTGCTCACCGAGCCGGGCCAGAGCATCAGGGAGCCTGTGAGCAGCAGGCGGGTCGTGGTTGCCGGGTGCGAGCGTTGCATGGGTCTCCGAAGGCTGGTGTTGAGGAGCAACCGAGCAAGAAGCTTGCCAGCCGACCCTCAGGCCTTGGGTGCCCCCCATTCCTGCCCAGTGTACGTTCGACGAACCGCGAACAGGCGCACCAACGTGCTCTTGCCTCGCAGCGCGATCTCCCCCAAGCCCTCGGACTCGAAGGCGCTAGGCAGATCGGTCAGCTCGAGCAGCCTTCCAGACACGATGAGGCGCTCACCGTACTTCTTGCAGAGGCTCTGGATGCGAGCTGTGGTGTTGAGCACATCGCCCAGGTGTACGATGTCCCGCTTGAGCACCCCCACCTCGCCGACCGTGACCCGTCCACAGTGGGCCCCGGCCTTGAACCGCACCGGAATCCCGAAGTCCTCCACGTAGCGATCATGGAGGCCCTCGAGCCGCTCCTGCATCGCGTAGTAGCAGGGGATCACCTTCTCGGTGCCTTCGGACCCCCAGCTCACCACGATCTCGTCGCCGACGTAGCTGCTGATGTTTCCATGGTGTTCGAAGATGGGATCCGCCAGATCCGCCCACACTCGGTTGAGCATCCTGAAGAACTGGAGGTGGCCCAGCTGCTCGGCCACGGAGGTGGAGCCTTCGATGTCGACGAACAGGAAGATCCGAAACTCCTCCTTGGGGTTGAAGTAGCGCCCGGTGAGCAGCTTGCCCATCATCCCCGGGCCAAGCTGGTGGCCTACGTGCAAGACCACGATGGTGCAGATCAGCAGGGTGGCGAACTGCATGATCGGAGACCAGAATCCGCCGCTCCGCACCCTGTCCCACACCTCCTGGAGGACCACCGTGTCCCAGGGGGGCAGGCCGGTGGAGAGGGTGTTGTAGACGAAGGAGGCCCCGACGCTCAGTGCGAACAGGACCGCGAGATAGACGGCCGTCTTGATCAGCACAACGCGGCCGAAAGGCGCACGCTCGAATCCCGAACGAAAGAGGAACTCCTCGGAGACGCCGAACCAGAATGCTGCCGTCGCACCGGCCAACACCGCGGTGAGCAAGTTGGGCAACAAGGCGAACCCCGCCATCGGAGGGGTATCGAGTACGCCGGGGAAGTTGCTGAGGAACAGCACCTCTGTCAGCGGGCCGACGACGGCGAGCAGAGACCACGCCACCACGATGATGGCGATCTTTCCCAACCGGTAGCGGAACTTCCGAGAACGTAGCCACATCGGCCACCTCCACGACGAGGCTACCATGGCGTGACGCACACCGCTAGCGGCTGATCTCCGGCCGGGCCACAGGTCCCTGCACGGTGAAGCCTTCGTGCTGGGTGCGCGAGGGTTCGTGCGGTCCCGGGACGTCCCGATCGCGCACGCTGGTGATCGGGCCCCCTGGTGGCGACGTGGGCGGGTCCTGGCGCGGAAGCCGGTGGCAGAAGGCCCGTTTTTGGTTGGGCTGTCGCAGCAGTGGTGTGGTGGGCCGTCGTGGCACGGGACTTGCGAACCTCCGATGCAGCTTGCGGCTGCGCAGCTCCCTGCACGCCGCCAAGGAGTCGCCATGACCTGCGCTACCCCACTGGTCTCCCGTCGGTTCGACCCTCAGGCTGGGCGTCGTTCGTTGACTGCCGCCGGCCTGCTGATGGTGCTTTCGGCCTGCACCGAGTACGATCTGAACCGGGACCACGACGTACCCGACGATCAGAAGTGGGCGGACACCGCCCCCCCGGACAGCGATGAACCGGAGCCGGTGGAGACGGCGCAGCCCCAGGACACCGATCCGCCCGTTGACGAGGACAGCTGTGACGACCAGATCTTCCCCGCCAGCCCCCTCGAGCAGGTGGACGCCTGCACGGCCGAGGTGGAGACCGGCACCTTCACCCCCATCACCGAGTGGAGCAAGTCCACCTGGTCGGTCGATCCCCAGTCCTACAACGTGATGATGAGCCCCATCGTGGTCTCCCTCACCGACGATGACGGCGACGGTGACATCGACGTCTCCGACACGCCCGACATCGTGCTCATCACCTACAACGAGCACGCCCCATGCGGCACCTTGAGGGCGGTGTCGGGTGCGGACGGTGCCGAGATCTTCAACGTCACCGGCAACAACCTGCAGGGCACCGGCGGTGTGGCCGCTGGGGACATCGACGGCGATGGGGTCGTGGAGATCGTCGCCGCGACCCAGAGCGGCGTGGCGGCCTTCGAGCACGACGGTACGCTGAAGTGGACCCGATCAGGACTCTCCGGCTCCATCGACGGCACGTCCGACTCGCCGGCCATCTCGGACATGGACGGTGACGGGAGCCCCGAGATCATCATCGGCTCCGCCATCCTGACCGCCGCCGGCACCATCCGGGGACAAGGGCGCTACGGCAAGGCCGGTGTCTCCACCAATGTCGGCACGGTGGCCGTCGCGGTGGACCTGGACCGCGACGGCGTCGAGGAGCTCGTCACCGGCAACGCCGCATACGACCCCGACGGCAACACCATCTGGAACAACGGCCTGGACGACGGCTACGTGGCAGTGGGCAACTTCGACAGCGACCCGCAAGGCGAGATCGTGGTCTCCGGGCAGGCCCAGGTCCGCCTTCAGGACAGCGACGGAAGCCTGATGTGGCGGGCGAACATCCCCGGGGCGAGCAATCCCTACTACGGTGGCATGCCCACGGTGGCCGACTACGACGGCGATGGGCAGCCCGAGATCGGAGTGGCAGCCAACAACAGCTACACCGTGTTCGACACCGACGGCAGCGTGCTGTGGCAGTCGGTGACCCGCGACGTCAGCTCCGGAAACACCGGCTCCGCGGTGTTCGACTTCGAGGGCGACGGTGTGGCGGAGGCGGTCTACGCCGACGAGACCCGCCTGTGGGTGTTCGCCGGCCCCGATGGCAGCGTAAAGCTCGAGTCCAGCGATCACCGCAGCAACACCTGGACCGAGTACGCGGTCATCGCCGACGTGGACGCCGACGGACACGCCGAGGTGGTGGTGCCCAACAACCGATCCGGTGGCGGCATGGTGAGCGGCTTGAGCGTCATCGGTGACGCCGACAACTCATGGCGTGAGGGACGCCGCATCTGGAATCAGCACGCCTACCACATCACCAATGTGAACGACGACGGCTCGATCCCCGCGGTCGCCGACATCAACTGGGATTCCTACAACAACTTCCGCTCAGGGGACCTCAGCGCGGCAGAGCCGGAGCTGGACCCGGATCTGGTCGCCACGGTGACCGACGTCTCTGCCGACTGGTGTGACACGGGCACGCTGTGGGTCTGGGTGCAGGTGGGCAACCAAGGTCACGCCGACGTGGGGGAAGTGGAGGTCTCCCTCTGGGCGGACACTCCCACCGGGCGAGAGCACATGGGCACGGAGACGGTCTCCAGCGTCCCCGCCGGCTGGATGAGCGAGAGCGTGCAGTTCGCCATCGGTGGCCTGACCTCTCTGGACATCCAGGACCTGATCGCCACGGTGGACGGCGGTAACTACGCTCCGGACAACGGCGCATGGCCCGAGTGCGACGAGGCCAACAACGAAGGGTCCTGGGGAGACGCGGTCTGCCAGTGACCGAGTCCCGACGGCGAAAGCCGAATCGTTTGGCACGAAGGTTGCAACCACCAAGTATGAGCCACCCCGAACAGGAGGTCCCATGTCTCACCTCTCGAACCTGCGCAACGTCCTCGTAGCGGTCGCCCTCTCTGCCGGCCTGAGCGGCTGCATCGGCTTGGAGTTCACGGTCTACGACACCGGCTCGGACTTCACCATGTTCGAGCAGGAGGAGGCGCCAGATGGCAGCACGGAGCAGGGGGCCGGGCTCGGTTCCTCGGGGCTGCAGGGTCCCGCCCAGCTGGTGGATGCGCTGCCCGAGCAGGCCGACGACGAGGATCTCCCCCAGGATGACGATGAGCATAGCGACGACTCCGAGCCTCCTCAGGACGACTCCGAGCCCGCCGACGAGCACGAGCACACCCAGCATGACGACACCGAGGACACGGGCGCCGCGACCAGCTCGGAGGCCTGCGAAGGCGTGGACCACTGCGACATGAGCTGTCCTGCTGGCAACTGCGACGTGGAGTGCAGCGGGACCTCGAGCTGCAGCTCCACCTGCGCCGGGGGCGGCTGCGTCCAGGTCTGCGAGCACGCTTCCAGCTGCCACTTCGGCTGTGTCGGCGGCAACTGCCTGATGGCCTGCACCGACGCCTCGATCTGCAGCATGACCTGCGAGGGCGGTGGCTGCACCTTCGACTGCGACACCGTGGGCAGCTGCACCACCGACTGTCCCGGCGGTGGGTGCAGCTGAGGAGGCTCCCTCAGCTCCGCCGGCGACGGGCGACCAGGCCCAGAACGCCCAGCAGGCCCAGCATCGCATGGGTCGAACTGCGGGCACCCGAGCCGACGGCGCAACCGCAGACCTTCGGCTCCCTGGCTGTCCCGCTCACTGCCGCTGCGTTGAATCCCTCGTAGGCACCCCGGGTCCAGGTACCGGCTGAGTCCGCCGCGAACACGGCGTAGTAGCCTGGGCCCAGGGCGGGGCTCACGGCGTGCTGGGCCGGCGCGCCGGCCAGGGGAGTGTCCAGCTTCAGGACCACGGTGGCTGCGGGGTCGTCGTGGGTCCGGGGGAAGCTGTCGGCGCGCCACAGCACCGTCACCTCGGCCAGGTCGGCGTAGTCCGGGTGGGTCCAGCTCAGCAGCGGGGCTGGGCCGTGGCACGACACGGCGAAGTCCGTGATGGTCATGAGGTTCCTGGGCGTGGGTGGTGCCCACACGGCCACGTCGTCGATGTTCCAGCCGCCGAAGCTGATGGACTCGTTGGACTCGAGCTGCCAGGCTACCTCGATCACACCGTCCGTGTCGGAGTCTTCGACGCTCAGTGTCGCCAGCGCCCACTGGGAGTCCTGGTGGTGCTCGTCGCCTGCGAACGGGCTGGAGACATGGTTCCTCCAGACCTCCATACCGTCCACGAGCACCCGAGCCTGGTCGTGGGTGCCGTCCTCGACGTGGAGCCAGCGGCGGAACTGGACCCACAGCTCGCTGTACGGTGCCACCGCGATGGGCGCCGAGACCAGCTGGTTGAGCTTCTCACCCTGGTACACGCCGTTCCAGTCCCCGTCCCCCAGGTCGTTGCCCCAGACCATCTCGCCGCTGTAGGCGATGGACGGATCGCCGCCCAGGCCCATCGGGCTGCCCCAGGTCCAGTCGTCGGCGCCGTCCTGATCGCGGCCCTCCAGCAGCTCGTGGGAGTATCCTCCGTCGCGGTGCTCGAAGTCTTCGTAGTACAGCGCCCGGGCATCCCCTACCGCGAACGACAGGGGCGTGATCGCGCCTCCCGTGGGCAGCAGGGTCTGGCCTCCGTCATCGGTGTCGCCCACCAACCAGTAGTGCACCACCGTGCCCGACGGCTGCTCTGGGAGGAAGCCCTCGAGGCGCTGCCCCTGTGCACTGAGCGGCGTGGACTGCCAGCTCTCGCCGCCGTCCAACGACCAGTGCAGCTCGCCGTTGGTGAACCCCATGTCGAAGCAGCCCGCGGCCAGCTCGGAGATCTCGGCCTCCACGAAGTAGTCCCCGGCGCCGTCGGGCTGGTTGTCGAGGGGCACGTGCACGAGGTCCACCAGCGAGGTCCCCCCGTGGGGGCTCAGGCCGTGGGGAACGAAGGCCTCCAGGATCTGGCAGTAGTGGGGCGTGCCGTTGGCCAGATCCCCGTCGTCGTCGTCGGCGACGATCAGCTCGTCGAAGGCCTCGGGGATGGTGAAGCCCGCGGGGACAGCGTCGGCCAGCAGCTGGCTACAGATCTCCCAGCCCTCCTCTTCGCCCAGGGTGTCCTGCAGGATCTCGAGCAGGTCCCACATGGCGCCCGCGAAGATGAGCCCGTCGGCGTGGGGCTCGTAGATCCAGTCATCGGGGTAGACCCGGTCCTCCGAGACATCCCGCAGGCCGTCGGGGCTGCCTTGGTGGAACCATGGGGCGATGATGGGATCGCGGGTCTGCAGGAAGGCCACGGTGTCGGCGATGCCCTCACTGGCCGAGGTGTCGTAGGTACCCCCGAGCAGAGACTGGTGGTGGAAGCCGTGGCCCCACTCGTGGAAGTTCACGTCAGCGATCCGCGCTGCGGCGTTGCAGCC
>CAZHIK010000519.1:0-6755 GCA_964532635.1 uncultured Enterobacterales bacterium | reverse complement strand
AGCTGAAAAGAACGAAGGCGCCGCGGCAGCGGCTCCTTGTGGGCTTAGCGACGAACTCCGAGGGACACGCGCAGCGCCTCGTAGCGCTCGGGATGGTTGCGCTTGAGGTAGCTCTGGAGCCGACGGCGCTGACCGACGAGCTTGAGCAGGCCACGGCGGGAGTGATGGTCCTTGCCGTGGGTGCGGAAGTGCTCGGTGAGGTACTTGATCCGGTAGGTCAGAATGGCGATCTGGACATCGGCGGAGCCGGTGTCGCCCTCGTGGGTCTTGTACTTGTCGATGATCTCGGCCTTGACGGCGGCGTTGATGGCCATGGTGTGTCTCCTGTGCGCGGCGACCGCAGGACGGGGGTCCATGGCGTGAGGCGTTGCCTCTGAACCCGGCCCGCAGAAGCCGTCGGTGTTGAGAATGCGAATCGGAGTCGACCCCCGCTACGCAGCGCCCTTATGCCCTGGTAGCCCTGGCACGTCAACAGGAAAGGGGGCGGCTGGTGTCAGGGGGCGCGCCACAGCACGTTGACCTGCCCCCCGCCGCGGGACTCGGCCAGAGCCAGCAGGGCGTCGTCCACCACCACGAGGTAGCGACCGCCCGCGCGCACTCCCACGGGAGGCGGTGGGGTGGCGCCGCCGCGGCGAACGACCTCGGCGACCGCCTGGGACACGGGCAGCAGGGGCAGGTGGTGCAGCGCCACCAAGGGAGCGATGCGGTAGGCCCCGAGGGCGCTGTGGACCTGATCCCGGGGGAACCACTTCACCCGATCCTCACCCCGTACACGGCGCAGGGCGCGGGTCCACTCGGGGGTGCCCGCCACGATCTCGGACAAGGTCTCGAGGCCGAGGGCACGCTCCATGTCGAAGGGGCCACTGCGCAGCCGGGTGAGTGCCTGGAGGTGACCCACCGTACCCAGCGCGGAGGCGATCTCGTCGGCCAGACCACGGGCGTAGGTGCCGCGGGAGCAGGTGAGCTGCACACGCAACCGGTCGGCAGCCATGTCGATGAGCTGGAGATCGTAAATGTGGATCGGTCGCGCCTCGACCTCGACCTCCTCACCGGCTCGGGCGTACTCGTACAGCCGCTTGCCCTTGACCTTCACCGCCGAGAAGCGGTGGGGCTTCTGCATACGATCGCCCAGGAAGCTGTCGAGCACCCGCGCTACGGTCAGGGAGTCAAAGGTCGGGACCGGCTTGCGCTCGACCTCCTTGCCGGTGGGATCACCGGTGTCGGTGGCCACGCCCAGGGCGATGTCGGCGTCGTAGACCTTCTGAGACTCGTCCAGGTGGCGGATGAGTCGCGTGGCGCTGCCCAGGGCCAGGGGCAACACGCCCCGGGCGAAGGGATCGAGGGTGCCGGTGTGACCGACCTTCTTGATGCCCGTGACGGCGCGCACCATGGCGACGACGTCATGGGACGTGATGCCGGCCTGCTTGTCGACCACCAGGAAGCCAGGGATCAGGCTCATTCCTCGCCCTCCTCCTCAGGGACGAGGCGGTTGAGCATGTTGGTCATGCGCACCGCCTCCTCCAGGTTTTCATCGAGCTCGAAGATCAACGCGGGGGCGAAGCGCAGCTTCAGGTTGCGCCCCAGACGGCCCCGCAGATAGCCCGCCGCGGCCTCGAGCCCCTCGAGCACCTCGGCCCGATCGCCCTGGCCGCCCAGGGGCAACACGCCCACCATGGCCCGCTTGAGGTCGGGGGTGAGGCGCACACGGGTGATGGACACCATCCCGACCCGGGGATCGGAGACCTCTTCGCGAAGCAGGCGCGACAGCTCGCTGTGGACGAGACCTGCGACGCGCTCGGGGCGCTTGTGACCCATGATTCCTCCGCCCGCGCCGGGAGGCCCAGCTGAGGCCCGCGGCTCCTAACGAAGCACCTCGAAGCGTGTCAACCGCAGTGTTCATGCACGGTGGCCTCGCCTCGCGGCCGGGTCCGGTGCGCGATACCAGCACCCCTCCCCCGCATGGGAGGCCACCGTGCACCTGGCGTTGATGGGCATGGGCCGCCTGGCCCGCAGCCTCGCCCCTCTGCTCGAGGGGGCCGGGCATCGGGTCGACACTTGGCGACGCAACGATCCCCCGCCCCGCGCCGAGGTCTGTCTGATCACCGTCAGCGACGACGCCGTGGCGGATGTGGCTGCCTGGCTCCCCCGTGGCCCCGTGGTGCTCCACACCAGCGGAGGCCTCGACCACCAGGTCCTGCGCCCCCACCACCCCGCAGGCAGCCTTCACCCGCTGCAGACCTTCCCCGGCCCAAAGCTGGGCACGCCAGAGCTCGCGGGGGTCCCCGCCGCCGTGGCCGGTGACCCCGAGGCGGTTCGGGTGGCCCGGGATCTCGCCGAAGATCTCGGCATGCGGCCCTTCCTCGTTCCCGGCGACCGCCGGCTCTACCACGCGGCCTGCGTGCTGGCGGGGAACTTCACCACCGTGCTGCTGGCGGAGGCTCAGCGTCTGCTCCACAGCGCGGGCGTGCCCCCCGAGGAAGATCCCCTGGGTCTGCTGCTCCCCCTGGTCCGGACCAGCATCGACAACGCGCGGCGACACGGGCCCGACGCCGCCATCACCGGGCCGGCCATGCGAGGAGACGAGGCCACCATGGAGGCACACCGGGAGGCACTGGCCCGGGCTCACCCAGAGCTGCTGCCGCTGTACCGGGCGCTCAGCGACAGGGCGCGGACGCGCGGATAGCCCCGTAGCTCCTCGTCAACGACAAGAAAACACCGACCACGACGGCATAGTCGAGGGCTTGTCGCCCCACATTTCGGTGGTATACTCCAGTTGGAGAGCACGGTCACGGAGCCAGAAAATGCTCGATGCCTTCATCATCGAACGCATCCGCCAGCAGCGAGAGAGCCAGGAGTCCATCCGGAAGCCGCTGCGGGTCGAGATCCCCCTGCGCTCCGATCCCGACGATGTCGCCTACCCCGACGACGAGCCCGGCGAGCCGGAGCGGGGCGTGGTGATCATCGACGACACCATCTAGAATCCGACCTGCACCCTCCGCGCTTGCCCTCCGGGGCGGGGCGTGCTACCCAGCGCGGCCGAACGGGCCCCTCCTCCAGGGAAGCCCGCATTGCGTCTCGAGAGGTATCCCATGGCCCGCAAGTGCATCTTCACCGGCAAGCGCCCCAACGTGGCCAACAAGGTCTCCCACTCCAACATCAAGACCAAGAAGCGCCAGCTGCCCAACGTGCACACACGGCGCATCTGGTGGCCCGAAGGTGAGCGCTTCATCCGCATCAAGCTCTCCACCCGGGCGCTGCGCACCCTGCGCAAGAAGGGCCTGCAGCGCTACGCCGCCGAGGTCGGGATCGACCTGAACAAGTACTAGGCGTCCAGCCCTCCTACGCTCCGCCCCGGCCCACGAGGCCTTCGACGGCACGCAGCAGCTGCAGCCGCGAGAAGGGACGTGGGAGCGTGGGGACTCCAGCGGGCGTGCTGCGCAGCGCGCCCCCGAGCAGGATGGTGCGGCCACCGAGGACCGGGTCGCGCTGCGCTACCGCGTGCTGAAGCTCCACCCCGCTCATACCCGGCAGCTGGATGGCGGTGATCAGCACGTCGAAGTCCTGATCGCTCAGCAGGTCCAGAGCTTCCTCGCCCGAGTGCGCGATGCTCCATGCGCAGCCCGTGCCCTCGAGCATGGCCTGCAGCGTCGAAGCGAGCATGGGATCATCGTCAACGCACAGCAGCGACAGCGCGATGGACGGCTCGCCCCCGGAGCGGGGATGCGGCTCCGGGGCGCGCCCACCGCCGGCCGCCGGCAGGATCATCGAGATCACGCCGCCACCCTCGGGCCGGTTGCCCGCCACCATGGTGCCGCCGTGCTCGATGATGACGTTCTGGGCGATGGCCAGACCCAGGGTGTAGCCGGCGCGGGTGTTGATGGTGGAGGAGGGTGCCAGCAGATCGTCCAGCAGGCCCTCTGGAATCCGCGGGCCCTCGTCGAGCACCGAGATGCGCACGCTCTCGCCGCCGGCCAACAGCCCGCTGTCATCGATGCGCTCGGCCTTGAGCACGATGCGACCCGTGCGGCGGCTGCGATCGGCGGCGTTGGTGACCAGGTTGAGCAGCGCCTGACGCAGCTGCTCGGCGTCGGCCTGGACCCCGAGCTTGGGAGGGGTGACGTCCACCCACATCACCGCGCGCCCAAGGGAGTCGCCCGCCAGATCGCAGACCTCGTCGAACAGAGCGACCAGGTCGACGGGCCGAAGGTCAGCGGGCTGGGGGCGGGCCACGGCCTGGAGGTCCTGGACGATGCGCCCGATGCGCTGGCCGTGCTCGAGCACACGCCGAAGCTGATCCCGCAGCCGATCGCAGTCATCGAGATCGGACTGGAGCATCAGCTCGATTCGGCCCAGCATCACGGCCAGCGGATTGTTGATCTCGTGGCCCACCACTGCGGCCAGGTGGCCCAGCAGGGCCATGCGCCGCGCGCGCTGCTGCTCCTCCTCGAGCAAGCGGCGCCAGGTGAGATCCCGCAGGACCAGCTGGGTCTCGCCTCCGAAGCCCGGCAGGGGGGCGGCGGTCAGCGCCACCCGGGTTCCGGAGGAGAGTGTCAACACGCGCTCCACCACCCCCTCGAAAGAGCGCTCGAGCATACCCTGGAGCAAGTCCGCCGACGGCTCGTCCAGGAGCTCCACCAAGGGGCTTCCCTCGAGCTCGGCGACCTGGCGATTGACCATCTTCGCCAGCCTGCGGTTGGCCGACACGATCCGGCCTCTGCGGTCCACGGTGACCAGCATGTGGGGCCCGTGGTCGAACAGGGTCCGCAGCCGCGCCTCCGAGGCCCGGAGGGCCCGTGTGCTCACCACCACGTTGTTCTCGAGGGCCGCCATGGCCTTGTGCAACGCGAAGTGATCGGTCTCGAACGTGCCCTGCACGCTCTCGTAGCGCTCGATGAGCACCTGGATCGTCTCGTGAGCAGCCTCGAGCTCGTCCCCCATCGCCACCAGCCGCGGTCGTTCATCGGCCATCGGGTACCCCCAACATCAGCCCCGTGAGCGTGTGGTTGACCTGCATGGGACCGTACTGCTCACCGTAGGTGGTGAAGCCCACGCAGGGCAGCGGGCAGGTAGCCTCCTCGAACGCATCCAGCACGCCCAAGGTGCGCGCCTCGAGCAAGCGGCCACCGCAGTTGAAGGCCAACATCACGCCAGCTTGGCTGCCCAGGGCGCGGCGGGCTCCGACGACACCGGCGCGGGTGGCTTCCACGATGTCGTCCGCGCGCATCACCGTCAGGATGGAGCCCTCCTCGACCGCTCCAGCAAAGAGCAGCCCGTCGCCCTGCAGGGTCATCACGGACCGCATGTAGTACTTGTCGCCCGCGTGGAAACCGAACTGGATACCCGGCTTGGCCAGCGCGGCGATTCCCCCCGCCCTCAGCTGCTCGAGATCGGCGCCGTACAGCTCCGCCAGCACATGGGCCGCAGGGCGACCGTTGAGCCGTGAGACGATGCGGTGCTTGGGATCGGCGCGGGTGGCCACCACCCGGCCGGCGGTGGGCCGGTAGTGATGAAGGTGGAAGGGCTGGAAGGGAACCGACGGCTCGAGCAGCAGGATCACCGCAGCTCCGCTCTCGGCCCGGCCAGCCAGACCGACCTCGGTGCGCTGGAACCGCTCCGCATCCCCGGCGCTGCCTCCGACCAGGGGGACCATGGACAGGGAGGCCCCCAAGGAGGCGACCAAGATCTCCTCCATGCCGCTCAGCCCGTCGGTGAGGGTGACGAGAGCGTGGCGCCCAGGGACGAGGCCGCTGGGCTCCAGCCCCAGCTGACCCGCCAACTCGGCCACCAACACCGCACCGTCCTCGAAGCGGAAGCGACACAGCTCGGGCACCATCACGGCGGCGGTGCGGCAGGGCGGTCCTAGCCCCAGCCCGACCACCGCGCCCTGGGTGAGCCCAGAGGGCCCGATCTCGCCCATGGTGGTGCATCCCGCAGTGATCGCGTCGGGAAAACGCTGCTGGATGCACACCGACAATGCCGCGAAGTCGTGCCTCGGATGGGCGAAGTAGAGCACCAGGTTGGGGTCGCACGGGCGCAGCGAGCGCTCGAGGGTCGCCGCCAATTCTTCCGCAACTCCGTCGAACGCCGTTCCGACGGCAAAGTAGGACGTGTTGGTAGCCCGAAGGGTCACGCCAGCCTCACGGGAGAGCTGAGTTCAGTATAGATCAGCGCTCGACGCAGACCACGTCACCGACGAGGCGAACACCCAAGATTCGAATTCGGTCCAGTGCGTTCACGTGACAGTCCCCCGTGACCACGTCGAAGGACCAGCCGTGCATCGGGCAGCTCAGCGTGGAGCCATCGAGGCGGCCCTCGGCCAGCGGTCCCCCAGCGTGGGGGCAGGTACCGTCGAGGGCGTGCACAGTGCCGTCCACCAGGGCCAGCGCCACAGAGCGACCGTCGACGAAGACCTCTCTAAGGCTGCCTTCACCCAGTTCATCGAGCCGAGCCACGGCCACGAATCCCTCCGGAGCCTCCACCCGCGTGGCGCCGGGGGCTGCGGAACGGACGCCTTCGAAAGTGGGCTCGCCGTGCTCCGAGGACGCCCGGGATCCCGGGTGGAGCAGCTGCCGGATCCGCTGCCGCGCACGAGCCCGAAGGCCTTCCGAGCGACCGAGCAGGAGCCAGCGGAGGACGCGCATGGTGCAACCTCGAGCAGCGGGTGTCGGAGAGGAATACCACACCACTGTCCGCTGCGCCGCGCAGGCCTCGCGGCGCGCGGGCCTGTCGAGCCTCGATCCGCTATGCTGCGGCCA
>CAZHIK010000518.1:5804-6759 GCA_964532635.1 uncultured Enterobacterales bacterium | reverse complement strand
TACCCTGGGCCTGGGCTGGTCCCTGGAGCCTGCCATCGACACGGGCTTCACCGGCCAACGCTTCTGCGCCCGGGCCGCCGTGGTGGTGCCCACCGCCGGGGGCTATGCCAATGGCTGGGTGCTCACGGTACCCGCCCTGATCGAGCCCAAGCTCGGTGTCCACATCGGCAAGGTCTGGATCGTGGCCTGGGCCCAGGCGGGCCCGGTGCTCACTCCCGGCCTGGACATGAGCGTGAGGTTCGAGCCGGGCCTGGCCGTGAGCTTCTCCATGCCCGAGCCGCGCTCGACAACCCCGGAGTCCCCATGACCCGCCAGCTCGTCTCCTCCGGCTCGCCCTACGAGCCCCGCTTCGGCTTCTCCCGCGCGGTACGGGTGGGCGATCAGGTCCGAGTGGCCGGCACCGCCCCCATCATGCCCGACGGCTCAACCGCCTGCCCCGGCGATCCCGGCGGCCAGACCGCCCGCTGCCTCGAGATCATCCGCGACGCCCTCGAAGAAGCCGGCGCGAGCCTGAGCGACGTGGTCCGCACTCGCATCCTGATCAAGTACCGCGAGCACTGGACCGCCGCCGCCAGCGCCCACGGCGCGGTGTTCGGCGACATCCGACCCGCCACCACGCTGGTGGTGGTGCGCGGCTTCATCGACCCCGACTGGCTGGTGGAGATCGAGGCGGACGCGATCGTGCAGGGCTAGCCCATGTCCCGGATGATGGCCGAGGTCACTGTGAAGGTGCCGGAGCCGGTGGCCACCAGCTGACCCTGCTCACCGCGCACCTCCATCTCCGCGGAGGTGATGCGCTTGCCCCGACGCACGATGCGGCCCCGGGCGGTGAGCTGCTGCCGCGCCACCGGCTGGTGCAGGCGCACCGTCAGCTCCACGGTGGCGATCCAGCGGTCGAAGTAGGGGGCCGCCGTGAACCAGCCCGCGTTGTCGAGCAGGGTGGCGATCACGCCGC
>CAZHIK010000518.1:0-5794 GCA_964532635.1 uncultured Enterobacterales bacterium | reverse complement strand
ATGCGGATCTGGCATTTGGGTTTGAAGAGGCAGTCGAGCAGGGTGGCGACGGCGCCGCCGTGGGTTTGGCCCAGGGCGTGGTCGAGATCGGGGTTGTAGGGCATCTCGAACACCGCAGCCTCGCCGTCGTAGGCCAAGCGCATGCCGAACAGCTGGGCGATGGGGGCGCGCTCGTTGAAGAGGCCCTCGAGCTGGCGACGGCGCTGCTCGACATCGTGATCGCACATGGCTTCCTCCGTGTGGATCCACGTAGCGCCGCGGAGGCGCCAAGGCAGATCCATCCGCAGGTTCCCACTCCCCGGGCTTGGCGTGTTCCCAGGGTGAGCACGGACAGGAGACCCCATGCCCACACTTTCCACCCTGACCTTCGCCCTGGTCGCTGGCACGGCGCAGGCCGACAGCCGCCTCGAGCACCTGATGTTCGAGACCAGCCTGGGCGGCGGGCAGATCACCGAGACCGCCTACACCGATCGCATGGAAGACTTCGGCTTCGACCGCTCCTGGCGGCTGTTCGATGCCATCCCCATGTTCCAGGGCGCGGTGGTCTACAGCCCGGTTCGCAACCTGGGCGTGGTGTTCACGGCTGGCAACCTCGACGCGGACAGCTACCACCGCGACCTGCTGCAGCTGGGGGACGAGGACTTCGACGAGTACTACCGCTGGACCACCTGGCGCAGCGCGGTGCACGGCCGCTTGATGGCCCCCATGGCCGGCGGCTGGCTGGTGCCCTACGTCCAAGCCGGCGGCGGCCCCGCCATGGCCATCGCCACCTACACCGACGAGGACTGCGAGCAGCAGGACCGCCACATGGGCTGGCACCTGAGCGGTGCCGCGGGCCTGCAGCTGATGCCGACCTTCGGCGACCACCGCTACCTGGGCGTGTTCGTCCAGGCCGAGACCAGCTGGGCCCCCGTGCTGGAGAACCTGGCCGGGGACGTCCACGACAGCGGACGACGGGCCTTCATGCTCGGCATTCGAGCGGGCTACTAGGAGAACGCCATGTCAACACGACGCATCATCGAGCTCGCCCTGGCCGCCGTAGGACTCACCGTCCTGTCCGGCAGCTCCTGCGACAACGACCTGCTGCACGACCCTGGCATGGACATGTGGTGCGGTGAGCAGCTCTGTTCCTGGACCACCGAATACGGCGAGGTGCGCAAGGTGGCCACCTGGCACGAGATGGACGAAGGCGCGCAGCTGCGGGCCCCGGCCACCGCCATGTCACAGCTGGCCTGGATCGACCAGCACGACGCGGACTGCATCCGCTTCTCACTGCTGGCGGATCGCGACGACGACGCCCGCCTGTACCTCGAGATCGACTTCGACGACGACGGGGTGCTCGAGTACAGCCACGAGATCCCCAGCGACGACTTCGAGCTGGCAACCTTCCACGTGGAGACGCCTGGGACCTACGAGGGCGTGCGCTTCCGGGTCCGTTCCCAGGGCTGGGGCCACGCCGTGGTGGCCCAGATCCGTGCCGAGGGCGTCGCCAGCGGGAACTGCAATCCCGAGTGGTACGACACCTACGACGACAGCTTCCTACCTACCGACACGGGGTTCTGACACAACGTGGAGATCTACCGCCGGTACGGACCCGCCCTGCTTCGCAAGTGCGAGCGCATGCTCGGGAACCGTCCGGATGCCGAGGACATCGTCCAGGGCATCTTCGTGGACCTGTACCGCAAGGGAAAGACAGACGTGGACCTGCCCTACCTCTACCGCGCTGCCACCAGCCGTTGCCTGAACCGGATTCGGGACAGCAAGCGCCGGCGGGAGCTGCTGGCCCAGCACGGGGAGGTTCTCATCGCGGCGGGTCCGGGCGTGCCCGAGGCTCGGGCCATCTCGGTGGATCTGCTCGCCCAACTGGTGGGCAAGCTCGACCAACGCTCCGCCGAGATCCTGGTCTATCGCTACATGGACCAGATGACCGGCGACGAGATCGCCAGCCTGCTGGGCGTGAGCCGGCGGGCGGTGACCAAGCGACTGACGAAAATCCGCGCGGCCCTCGAAGCCATCGCGGCCAACGGCGGAGGTGAGGCATGAACGCCTGCCACGAGCCCATCTCCTGGCTCCGACTGGAGCACTACCACATCGGCGAGCTGCCTCCCGGTGAGCACAGCCAGGTCCAGACCCACCTCGACAGCTGCCCCCACTGCCGCGCCATGCTCGCGGAGATCGAAGACGACGCCCGCACCCTGCCTCCCCTGCCCCTACCCTCCACCGCCCAGCCCTGGTACCGCCGCCTCTCCGTCCTCATCCCCTCCATCGCCACCCCTGTGCTGGTGGCCGCCCTCGCGCTCGTCATGGTCCTGCCCCCCACCGACAGCGACCAGCTGCCCGGTTCCCGCGTCGCCTACAAGGGTGGCGAGCTGGCTGTTCGCCTGGTGCGCGAGCGCGCCGGCGCCATCGCGCAGGACTCCACCACCTACGTCGACGGCGATCGCTTCGAGGTGCTGATCAGCACCCCGCCGGGCCAACACGCCTGGGACCTGGTGGTGCTGCAGGAAGGCCAGGCCTTCTTCCCGCTGGAAGGGGGCGAGGTCCAGGGTGGCAACACCGTGTCCCTGGGCTTCTTCGCCCTCGCTGGCCCCGGGGACGCCGCAGTCTGTGCCATGGTGGACGAGGGCCGAGTTGATCGCGCCGAGCTGCAGGCCCGAGGCGCCGAGGCTCTGGCGGACGGCGCTGCCTGTGTGACACTGAAGCAGAGCACCGGAGGTCATCCATGATCCCCCTCTTTGCAGCACTGGCCCTGGCCAGCACCCCCTCGTGGGCCCAGCAGGGGCCCGCCACCTACGCGGTGCTGGTGGGCTCCAACCAGGCCGGCCCCGGCCAGCTGCCCCTGCAGTACGCTGTCCGGGACGCCGAGCGCATGGAGCAGGTACTCACCGAGCTGGGCGGCTTCGACACCGAGGACATCCGCCTGGTAGAAGACCCGGGCGCTGGCGAGCTGCTGGGCATCCTCGATAGCTACGCCGCCATCCTGGGGGCCCACGCCGCCCAAGACGAAGACGCCCTGTTCCTGTTCTACTACTCGGGCCACGCCAAGGCCTCAGGCCTGCAGCTCGGCTCCGAGGAGTTGGGGCTCGAGGCGTTGGAGGCCAAGCTCGAGGCCCTGCCCGCCACTCTGACCCTGGCCGTGCTCGATGCCTGCCAGGCGGGCGCTATCTCCGGAGTCAAGGGTGCGGTACCGGCCGAGGGCTTCTCCTACAACGTCTCCGAGGGCCTGAGCACCCGAGGCCTCGCCGTGATGGCCAGCTCCACCGGCACCGAGCTGTCCCAGGAGTCCACCGAGCTCGAGGGCAGCTACTTCACGCACCACCTGGTCACCGGCCTGCGGGGCGCGGCCGACGACGACTACGACGGCCGGGTCACCCTGGCCGAGGCCTACGCCTACACCTACCACCACACCCTGGTCTCCACCGCAGCCACCGCCGTGGGCCGCCAGCACGTCACCCTCGAGACCCGCATCGAGGGCAAGGGCGAGACCGTGCTCACCCGCCCCAAGGAAGCCTCGGCCATCCTGCGGCTGCCCATGCCCATGCAGGGAGACATGCTGATCTACGGGGAGAAGGACCGCACCGTCAGCGCCGAGCTGCACAAGGTCGAGGGCACTCCTCTCACCGTGGCCATGGTGCCGGGCCGCTACCAAGCCGTGCTGCGCAAGGAAGACGGCCTGTTCCAGTGCGTGCTCGAGCTGGACGAGGGGACCAACACCTTCCTCGGCGCCGGCTGCGAGAAGGTCGCCGAGATCACCACGGTCAGCCCAAAGGGCTTGGTGGTTCAGGAGCGCCACGAGCGCCTGATGCTCGAGCTGAGCATGGGTGACGGCGTCGAGCTCGAGAGCGACTACACGGATCGGCTGGACGAGTTCGGCTTCGACGAGGAGTACAACACCAACCCGCTGCGGCTCACCGGCTCGCTGGTCTACACCGTCCGCCCCTTCCTGGGTGCGGTGCTCACGGTGGGCAACATCGACAGCCAGAGCTTCGGCCGCGAGTTCGAGACGCAGGACTCGACCCGCCACGTGATCAGCTGGGAGACCTGGCGCGCCGCTGTCCAGGTCCGAGGCAGCCTGCCCCTGTTCAACTCCTGGCTCACACCCTACGTCCAGGTCGGCGGCGGCCCGGCGCTGGGTCTCACCCACTACCGGGACTACGGCGACTTCTACCAGGAAAACGAGCAGCACTGGGGTTGGCACGGCACCGCCGCGGCCGGCTTCCAGTTCATGCCCACCTTTCCGCGCTTCCGCCACGTCGGAGTGTTCCACCAGATCGAGTACACCCAGGCGCCGGTCATCGAAAACCTGCTGGGCGACGTCCACCTCAGCGGCGGCAGCACCGTCAGCATGGGCGTCCGCGTCGGCTTCTAGGGAGGCGACATGAACGCGAGAATCCACCTCCGCATCCTCCTGATGGGCTTGGCCCTGTTCTTCCTGCTGGGCGCCGGTGACACCGGCGACACCGGCGACACCGGCGAGGACGGGTATGGCGACGACTCCACCTCCGACGGCTGCGGCAGCTCGCCCCCCCCCCTGCTCGAAGACCCGAGCTTCGACATGTGGTGCGGCGACTCGCTGTGCAGCTGGGAGGTCGAGGAAGGCTCCGTGGAACAGGTCCCCACCTGGCACTCGGGCGACCACGGGGTGGGCATGATGACCGACCCCACCGTCATCGCCCAGCACTCCCTGGCCAGCAGCGCCGACACCGACTGCATCTGGTTCTCGCTGATGGTGGACTCGGATCCGGGAGTCACCGTGCAGCTCGAACTGGACTTCCGCAGCGACGGCGCCGCCGAGTACGCCCACCCCATCCCCAGCACCGACTGGACCACGTTCAGCTACCACATCCGCCCGCCCGACTGGTTCGATGTCATGACCTTCCGCATCCGCAAGACGGGCACGGGCAACGCGACCGTGGCACAGATCCTCGCAGAGCGGGACGACGCCGAGATGTGCGCGAGCCAGACCGCCCTGGACTACTCGGACCTGGCCAACGGCCAGCACTGCGGCTGGGCAGAGGAGTGCACCGGGGGGTACTGCCAGGAGCACGATCTGATCGCCTCGGATCGCGACATCGACGGCACCCCCTGGTCGGTCTGCGGCGAGTGCAACTGGGGCTCCTGCGACGACGAGCAGGTCTGCGGGATGGCGTACACCGACGACAACATGGCCTACCCCGCCTGCATGGATCCACCCAACAAGGCCTTGGGCGAGCAGTGCATCTACGACGAGGAGTGCGGCAGCGGCATCTGCTGCTACGGTCGCTGCTCCGAGTGCTGCGCCTACGACGCCCGGGACTGTGCGAACGGATCGGTCTGCGAGCGCGCCCCGGGCAACGGCATCGCCGAGACCCGAATGATGCCCTACATGTGCGCCCCCTCCGAGGGAGAACGCGAGGGGGGCGATCCCTGCCTGACGGGCAACGACTGCGCCAGCGGCAGCTGCCTGGCCGAGAGTCAGCTGCGCCTGTGCGACCCCAGCGGCCAGCCCTGCGACACCACCGCGGACTGCCCCGACTACGACGGCGAGCGGGCGGTCTGCGTCACCCTGGGCGCCCACGACGGCAGCTGCGAGGACGAGCCAGACACCGACACCGACACCGAGCTGTGGTGCGCCGGAGCGCCCGTCGGGACCGAGTAGGCTCGCGATCCCGTCGGGCACGGGCACCTCTCTCGGTTCCACAGATGTAGGGGCGCGCCTCACGCCCGCACGAAACGCGAGCAGCTCGACGGCCTCGAGGAGCGCGTGGTAGTTCCGAAGGTGGGGCGACTCTCCGGAGAATCACTCGGAATGCGC
>CAZHIK010000517.1:427-6764 GCA_964532635.1 uncultured Enterobacterales bacterium | reverse complement strand
GGTCTGGTCGCTGAACAGGTAGTTACCCGTCTTGGCCGCGTCGATGGATGCGAGCATGGTCTTCTCCACGAAGTCCTTGGGGATGTAGGGCCGCTCGGGTCGGGCCACCATGCTCAGTGCGCTCGACGGGCAGAAGCGGGCGCAGACGCCGCAGCCCAGGCAGCTGTCTTTCACCTCGACACGGCCGCTGGCTACGGTGATGGCGTCCACCGGGCAGCGCTGGACGCACAGCCCGCAGTCGGTGCACGAGGCGGGCTGCACCACAGCCACGAACGCCGAGGCGCTGACCAGTCCGGAGCTGCCGAAGCGGCGATATCCGAGCAGCAGATCGCAGCAACAGCCGCAGCAGTTGCAGATGACCGACAGTCCGGCCCGGGTGTTGTCCCCGATCTGGACCATGCCCTGGTCCATGCAGGTCCGCACGATGGCGTGGGCCTCGTCCTTGGTGATCTCCCGGGCGATGCCGTGCTTGGAGAGGTGCCGCGCGACGTTGTTGAAGGTCAGGCAGGCGTCCATGGTGCCTTCGCACGCGCGTCCCAGGTGCTCCATCTTGTGCCGGCAGTAGCACATGCCGACGGTGATGCAGCTGGCGGCGTCGATGCCCCGACTGACACGATCGTAGGACAGCACCTCCGAGGAGACGTCCTCGAGCATGTCCTCGTGGGGAAAGACCCTGGACAGGGCGGGCTCGGCGGCGCCCTGCTGTTGGATGAAGTCGCCTTCCACCTGGCAATACTGGTAGTACAGCTCGGCGAGGGCTGCGGCGTCCAGCTCGCCCTGGACCCGCATCATGGAGAACTCGACGAAGCCCAGCACCGGCGGGGCCAGCGCGTACTCGGTGCCCCCGTCCCCCTCGAACTCCACGACCACGCCCTTGCTGCCGAGCCCTGCCAGGACTGCCTCCGCCCGCTCGGTGCTCATGTTCCAGACCCTGGCCATGTGGTCGGCCGGAACCCTGCGGAGGGGCATCAGTGAGCAGAGCCTGGCTTCCTCCTCGTCCACCAAGTGCTCGAGGATGCGTTCCAGGGTCGCGGAGATGTAGGCGCCGGGAACGTACTGCTCGAGGCGTTCAGCGAGTTTTCGATAGCTGTTGCGGTTCAGGTGTCCCATGCCGCGCCGGATAGCCGGAGTCGGTGTGCGAGGCAAGAAGCCGGCGGATCACCGTGGGGTTGGGTGTCGCGCGGTGCACCCGCTATGTTCCCAGCGTGGTCCCTTGGAGGCGTCATGCTGTTTCTCGCCGTGAACAAGATCCGGAAGAACCTGACCCCTGCGCTGGTGGCAGAGGCCCTGCCAGCCCAACGAGCCTGGCTGCAAGAACAGGTCGAGACCGGCGCCATCTTGCAGGTTGGGCGCTGGGGTGCGGCGGGTGAGGCGCTGCTGTTCGAGGCGTACGACCAGGAGAGCGCTGAAGGCCTGCTGGCGGAAGCTCCCTTCGTGGTGCAGGGCGTGGTGGATCTCGAGGTCCACCCCTGGCACATCCAGGCGTGAGCGTCGGGCGCTAGCGGGCCACGCACATGTGCTCGAGCTTGGCCACGGTGGCCGAGCCGATGCCGGTGACGCGCTGCAGGTCCGCGCAGCTGGCGAAGGGGCCGTTCTGGTCGCGGTCGGCGATGATGGCGGCGGCCTTGGAGGCGCCGATGCCGGGGAACTCGTCGAGCTGTGAGACCGTGGCGCTGTTGATGTCGATGACGGTGCCGCTGTAGGCCGGTGCCGGCGGGCTGGAGCCGCCGCCGCTGGAGGGGCGCGCCGAGCTACCACCGCCGGTGGTGCACATGTGCTCGAGGTTGGCGACGGTCTTGGCGCCGATGCCGTTGACGCGCTGCAGGTCGGCGCAGCTGGCGAAGGAGCCCTGTTGCTCGCGGCTGGCGGCGATGAGGGCGGCCTTGGAGGCCCCGATGCCGGGCAGGGCCATGAGCTGATCGGCCGAGGCGGTGTTGATGTCGATCAGGCCCGAGTGGGGGGCCGGGCTGATGAAGTCTGCGGCTTCGGCGGGCACCGTGGCGTCGGCGGGGATCACGGCGGGCGCGGGCTGGATCTGCAGGCCCAGGTCGCCGCTGGGGGGGGGTGGGGTGGCGCTGGAGGTGGCGTGGGCGTCGCTGGTGGAGGGGGAGGGGGCCGGGCCGGCCACCGTGCGACCGTCGACCGCGACCAGGGGGAGCAGCCGGCTCAAGGTGGCCGGGCCGATGCCGGGCACGTCGTCGAGCTGGACAGGGTCGGTGAAGCCGCCGTTGGCCTCGCGCCATTCGATGATCGCCGTGGCCTTGGCGGGACCGATACCGGGCAGGGTCTCGAGGTCGGCCTGGGTGGCGGAGTTGAGGTCCACTGTCATGGCCCAGGCGGGCAGAGCGAGGAAGAGACAGGCGAGCAGAACGACGAGCAAGCGATGCATGAAAGCCCTCCGCAAGAAGATCAGCATAGCCGCTACACCCGTGGGGCGGCGTGGAAGAATGAGCTGGTCGTCAGGGCGCTGGGCTATAGCACCAGTGTGCCGCCCTTCTTCGGCGAGCGCTTCTTCAGGCGCTCGAGCCGGGCCTTCGTCTCTTCTTCGATATGGGCCTGGGCGTCCGGATCCAGCTCGAGCCGGAGCACGGAGCCCTCGCTGGCGCCCTCGGGCAGGGCGGCGGCCGGGATGTCATAGGTGCGTCCATCGATCTCGAGCACGGCTACGCCGCCCTCGATCCGGTCCACGACGATCATGGCAAACCTCGGTGCTACTTGTCGTCCGACGGCGTGGGGTTGCAGCAACGGGCTGGCCGGCGGCCGTCTTCGGTGGCTTGGTCGTAGGTCTCGTACTCGATCAGGTTCTTGGGGCTGATCTTCTGGGCCCACTCGCAGTCGGGGTTGTGGAAGACCTCGCTCTTCTTGCTGGCCACGAAGCCGGTGGAGGACGGGGTGCCGAACCCGTCGTCCTCGTAGTCGGGCTCGCCCTCCTGTTCGGTGGTCGGGTCCACATCGTCGTCGTAGACGCGGGTGGAGGCCTCGGGGGGGGCGACCGCCGAGGGGGCCACGGTGACGATGCCGTCGAGCACCCGCAGGGTCTTGCCGTCGGAGATTACCCTCAGGGCACCCTGCTGGTCGGTGCGGTGGACCTGGGTACCGTGGCGCTCGAGGCGGCGGAGGGTCTCCTCGCCCGGGTGGTTGTAGCGGTTGTGTTCGCCTACGCTGATGAGGGCCATGGTGGGCTGGAGCTTGGACAGGAAGCGGTCGGTGCTCGAGTGGTTCGAGCCGTGGTGGGCAACCTTGAGCACAGAGCAGGCCTCGAGGCCCCGGACCTGCAGCCGGACCTCGGTCTCTTCTTCGGCGTCACCTACGAACAGGAAGCAGTTGCCGCCGTGCTCGAGGCGCAGCACCACCGAGTTGGCGTTGAGGTCCGAGCGGGTGCCGCGCAGCTTGGCCTTGGTGGGCCACAGCACCTCGATGGTGGCTTCGTCTCCGAACTGGATCTGTTGTCCGGCTTCGGCTTCCATGTAGGGGACGGCCAGCTCTTCTACCGCGACCATCAGCTCGGTGTACATCTTGGAGGTGTGGGGAACTCCGTTGTCCATGAACACGCCCACCGGGATGGAGCGGAGGACGTTCTCCATGTCGCCGATGTGATCGGCGTGGGGGTGGGTGGCCACGGCCAGGTCGATCTGGCTGACCCCGCGGCCCTGCAGCTCGGCGACGATGTCTGTGCGTCCCGTGCCAGCGTCGATGAGCACGGTCTTGCCTTCGGGGCTGCGCAGCAGGACGGCGTCGCCTTGGCCCACATCGATGATGTCCACCAGCAGCTCGCCAGCGAAGGCCGGCGAGGCCACCATCAGCGCGCAGAGGAGGGTCGCGAGCCCGCACAGCACGGACCGGATCGAGCGATTGTTCATGGTGAACCTACTGGATGGCGCCCAACCAGATGGAGCGGTTGGTGTAGTCGTAACACCCGGCGTAGTAGCTACCGTTCGAGAGCACCACCTCGTTGTGGTAGCCCAGGCCGGTGCCGTCGTCGCCGGCGAGGGTGGCGGTGGTCCAAGCGCCGCCGGCGAGGGTGGCCTGCTCGAGGTCGTTGTCGTTGCCGTCGAAGTAGAGGATCGACAGCATGTCGCCGTTTTGGAAGATCTCGGTGTCGGCGCCCACGTAGGCGCTGTCGTCCACCACAGTGGTGGTGAAGCTGCCGGGGGTGCCCACCGCGTATACGAGGTTCTGGTTTTCGACGTCGTGGTATGCGATGTGGACGGTGCCGTCGGCCACCAGCACGGAGGGCCACTGGCCCACGTCGGCCGACTCGTCCACGACGTACTGCTCGAAGCCCGCGGCGCCGCCGACCGCCAGCATCAGGCGAGACCAGGCGTCGTCGTAGTAGGCGATGTACTCGGTGCCGTCGTCGGCGATGAACAGGTCGGCGAACTTGCCTACGTCGGCGGGCTTGGAGGGGCCGCCGGTGTCTTGCAGGGTGTACTCCTCGCCCTGGATCTCGACCTGGTTGCCCCAGGCCTCGCCGTCCCAGCGGGTGACGCGCAGTTCCTGCTCGCCCACGTCGTAGTGGGCCACCACAGGCTTGCCATCCGGGTCCAGCGCGATGCTGGCCCACTGGCCCGCGTCGGGCCGGGAGCCGCCGCCCGTATCGGCCACGCCCGTGGTCCAGGTGCCGCCAGCGGTGACGTTGTGGCCGCTGGCGCTGTTGTGGCGGCGAGCGTAGCGCAGCGCCGCGTTGCCGATGTCGTAGTAGACGACCCAGATCACGTCACCGGGGGCCACCACGAGATCGGTGTGGGTGCCCAGGTTGCCGGTGTCGAGGCCCGAGGAATCCTGGAAGCCCTCGACCTCTTCGTAGGTCCAGCTCACGCCAGCGTCGGTGATGGTGCCGAAGGCGACGCCCAAGCCGTCTTCGTCGCGATCGAAGTAGGACGCCACGATGGTGCCGTCGGCCAGGGTGTCCATGGACAGCCACTGGCCCCGATCACGCTCGGGAGGAGCATCGGGGGGGCCCGTGTCATCGGTCTTGGGATCGTTGTTGCACTGGCAGCCCGCGATGAAGAGGGTGCCGGCAAGCAGGACCAGGCGCGTGGGGTTCATGGGATCTCCGAGGCAGGTATGCCTGTCCTAATCGGACCGAGGGCGATGTGGAGGGTAGCATCGGGTCTTCCGTGGCGTCAAGCACGACCACGGCGGCGAAAACTACGGTTCCAAAGGGTATCCGTGGCGTCCTGGAGGTCTGGGCTGGACGGGCCGGCGAGCCCCGCGATAGCACCGTCACGGAACCCGGCCCGAAAAGCGAGGATCCCATGCCGAACCCCCGTGCCCTTCCCATGTTGATCGCCCTGTCTGTGGGCTGTGTCCCCATGAGCCAATACCGCGAGCTGGAGGCCAGCCTGGCCGACGCTGGCAGCACCATCGAGCAGCGAGACGCGCGCATAGGCGAGCTGGAGACCGAGCTGTCCAAGGAGCAGGCGCGGCTCGAGGCCCTGAAGGCCGAGCTGGCGCAGCTGCAGGAAGCCTACGAGCGCAAGAAGGCGGCCCTGGAGGCTGCCCAGGACAAGGAGGCTCAGCTGCTGGCCAGCAAGGGGCAGCTCGAGGCCGACGTGGAGTCCATGAAGCAGGCGCTGGCCGAGCTCGAGGCCCGCCGCGAGGCCGCCGAGCAGCGCTTGGCCGCCTACCGCGACCTGCTGGCCCGCTTCCAGACCCTCATCGATGCCGGCAAGCTGAAGGTCAAGATCCAGAACGGCCGCATGGTGGTGGAGCTGGCCAGCGACGTGCTCTTCGCCTCGGGCTCCGCGGAGCTCTCCACCGACGGCAAGGCCGCCATCGAGGAGGTGGCTGGGGTGCTCGCGTCGATCCCCGAGCGCACCTTCCAGGTCGAAGGCCACACCGACGACGATCCCATCGCCACGCCCCAGTACCCCTCCAACTGGGAGCTGGCCTCGGGTCGCGCGCTCACCGTGGTCAAGACCATGATCAGCGCTGGAATGCCCGCCGGGCGCATCAGCGCCGCCAGCTACGCGCTGTACCAGCCCGTGGCCGAGAACGAGACCAAGGAAGGCAAGGCCGCCAACCGCCGCATCGAGATCGTGGTCATGCCCGACCTGAGCGCCCTGCCTGGCTACGACGAGCTGCAGCGGGTGGGCAGCGAGGGCCGCGAGCCCCAGCCCGGTCCGCCGCCCCGCAAGAAGCAGGGCAAGAAGCGGGGCAAGGGCAGCTAAGCCACCGCGGCTTCCTGGGCAGCCCAGCCGGGGAGCAGGTCCAGGAGTTCGTCGCGGGCGGCTTCCCAGCGGAAGCGCAGGGCGGGGTGGTGCTCGGGGGCCGGGTGGGCCTGCAGCAAGGCCAGGCAGCCCTTCAGCTCTCTGTGGTGGGCGGTGAAGAAGCC
>CAZHIK010000517.1:0-417 GCA_964532635.1 uncultured Enterobacterales bacterium | reverse complement strand
TGCTCCATCTCCAGCATGGGCTGCCAGAACACCAGGGTCTCGGAGGTCTTGTTGATTGCGGCCACGATGTCTTCGAGCCCGAAGATGTCGCCCAGGCCCATCAGGGACAGGGCGCGGCGCTCCATGGGATCGTCGCCGGCGGCGCGGATCTGCTCGAGGTGCTCGTCGAAGGAACGGGGAAAGACCGAGCGATGCTCGACGGTGATGCGGGCCGGGCCGGGCTCGAAGGCCTCGGGCTCGTCGTCGATGAGCTCGATTGCATCGGCGTCCAGGTCCTCGATGTCGCCCATCCAGGCGTCGAAGCTCTCCTGGGTCGCGGCCTCGACCTCGGGAGCGGGAGCGTCCAGGGCGGCCTCGAAGGCGTCCAGCTCGATGAGGATCTCGAGGGGCATGTCCTCACGGCGGGTGTCAGGGTGG
>CAZHIK010000516.1:0-6777 GCA_964532635.1 uncultured Enterobacterales bacterium | reverse complement strand
ATGCCGAAGCTCTATCAAGGCATGGGGCGGGCGGGGCCGCGTTACGCTGTAGGCACCCTGGAGGTCCCATGTCGTCGGATCTGGATCGCCTGATAGCCTTCCTCAGCCCCCGCCGAGACGCGCTCCAAGCCATACTGGTGGACGTCATTCTCACCAAGCTGCCCGCCTACTCGACCGTGGATCCACGAGAGCTGGGCCCCGTCGTCGGCCTGCTGCTGGACGATCTACTGGACCTGATGGTCAAGGGTAGGACCCGCACCCTGGGCACACACCTCAGCGCAGCTGCAGGGCGGCGGGTCACCCAGAACATCCCCCTGGGAGACTACGTCGAGGCCCACCTCCAGGTGCTGCCGGCCGTGCGCAAGGTGCTGGCTCAGGCCGGCCTGCAGGACGATCCCGGCTTCCGCCGCGGCGTGTCGGAGCTGTCCGAGGTGCTGCTCAACCTGGTCCCCATCGTAGCCCGTGCCTACACCGCCCATCTCGACCAGCGCGTGTCTCGCAAGAACCAGGAGCTGCAGCGGCTCTCCCAGCGCCTCGCCGTGTATGAGGACCAGGCCGCGGGTCCGGACGTGACCAGAGCCCTCGAGCACGCCAACGAGTTCAACCGGCGGGTCATCGAGAGCCTCTCTTCGGGCCTGATGGTCATCGACAGCACCGACCGCATGACCATCTCCCTGGTGAGCAGCCGCATGGAGGAGATCCTGGGCGTGCCCGCCGAGCAGCTCCAGGGTCGCCCCATTCGCAAGGTGATGCACCTGTTCCCCGGCCTGGACATCGTGGGCGCCATTCGCTCGGTACGCCAGGTAGGTCGCCTGCCCCTCACCAAGATCATCGTCACCCGCCCTGACGGCCGGCAGCGCTCCATCCTGGCCAAGGCCAGCCGCATGTTCGACGCTGAGGGCAAGCCCGAGGGCACCGTGGTGGTGGCCGACGACATCACCGAGCGGGAGCTGCTGCTCGAGTCCTTCTCCCGCTACGTCTCCGGCGACCTGGTGCGCAAGCTGCTGGCCCGGGGGGAGCGCTTGGGGCTCGAGGGTGAGCGCCAGGTCTGCACCATCCTCTTCGCCGACATCCGGGGCTTCACCGGGATGGCCGAGCGCAACAGCCCCGAGACCCTCCACAAGCTCATCAACACCTACTTCCGCGTGATGATCGACTCCATCACCAGCCACCACGGCTTCATCGACAAGTTCGTCGGGGACCAGGTGATGGCGATCTTCAACAGCCACCGTGATCCCGGCCGAGACGCCCTGGCCGCCTGCAACGCTGCCCTCGAGATCCAGGCGCGCATCGCCCTGGTCAACAAGCGCCGTGCGGCCAAGGGTGAGCCGCCCTTCGAGGTGGGCATCGGGCTCAACACCGGCGAGGTGCTCTTGGGCAACGTGGGCAGCGAAGAGCGCATGGACTTCACCGCCATCGGTGACGCGGTCAACGTAGCGGCCAGGCTCCAGGGCATGGCGCGGCAGCACCCCATCCTCATCGGCGAGGAGACCAAGGAGTTCCAGCGCCAGCACCCGGTGCAGGACCTCGGTGTGCAGAGCCTCAAGGGTCGCCAGGCCCAGGCGCGGGTCTTCGCGCTCGAGCGCGAGCAGGAAGACGTCGCCTGATCCGAGCGCTCCGCCTGAAGCATCCGGTTGACACACATCTCACAAGCCTGGGCGAACCGGGTGTGTCGGGACGAGGTCCGAGGGGACGACCCCACGGAGGCACCCCATGCTCCTCACCACCCTCGCCTTGGTGGCGGCCGTCTCGGCCGACGTTTTCACCGATGATATCCCCTATCTCCGCGATCCGATCGTCTACCCGCCCGAGGTGATGGACGGCGATCCGGTAGAGAGCGGTGAGATACGGGTGACACATTCCGACGGCCGTGGGGCGCTGGTGCTCGAGCACACCTCGGTGGTGGCCGAGATCCAGGCGGGCCTGGCGCGGGTCACCATGGTGCAGTGGTTCCACAACCCCTACGAGGAGAGCCTCGAGGCCACCTACCTCTTCCCCCTGCCCTCTACCGCGGCGGTCGACCGCATGGACCTGACCTGCGGCGACCGGCTCATCGAGGGTCGCGTGATGGAGCGCGAGGCCGCGCGGGAGGCCTACGACCAGGCCAAGCGGGACGGCCGCAAGGCCGCGCTGCTGGAGCAGGAGCGAGACAACCTCTTCACCCAGAGCATCGCCACCCTCTGCCCCGGCGAGGAGGTGCAGATCACGCTGCAGTACGTGGAGCAGGTGGCCCTGGAAGACGGCATCTACGAGCTGACCTTCCCCATGACCCCGGGCCCGCGCTTCTCACCACCCTGGGTGGAAGACCGCGAGCGCCTGGAGACCCCCTACACCACCACGCCGTACAACGGGGTGGACATCACCGTGTACATCGACGAAGGCCTGCCCGTGTCCTCCCTGTGGAGCGACAGCCACGACATCACCGTGGTCGAGGAGGGGCTGTGGGGCGCCGAGGTGACCACCCCCGACGAGGTCATCGTGCCTGACCGTGACTTCGTGCTGAGCTGGAGCCTCGGAGGTGATGATCCCGGTGTCGCCGTGCTCACCCACCGCCCCACCGGCGACGGGCCGGGCACCATCGCCGTGACCTTCGAGCCACCGGTCCTGGGCGAGCACTTCGTTGCCCGGCCCCGCGAGCTGCTCTTCGTGATCGACGCCTCCGGCTCCATGAGCGGCTGGCCCTACGAGAGCGCCCGCGCGGCGGTGCTGCTGGCCCTGGACGAGATGGGCCCCGATGACACCTTCAACCTCGTACGCTTCAGCAGCGGCGCCTCGTCGCTGTTCGCCATGCCCCAGCCCAGCACCCCCGAGACCCGAGCCCAGGCACGCCGGTGGCTACGGGACTTCCAGGGCGGCGGCACCAACATGGACACGGGCATCGTCCACTCCCTGACCCTGCCCGGAGACCCCGACGCCATGCGGCTCGTGCTGATGCTTACCGACGGCTACGTGGGCGGCGAGGACGAAATGTTCCGCGTGGTCCGCCGCTACCTCGGGGGCGCGCGATTGTTCTCGCTGGGCGTCGGCAGCAGCGTCAACCGCTACCTGCTGGAAGGACTGGCCGAGATGGGCCGCGGGGATGTCATCTACCACTTCGGCTCCAAGCCCCTGGACGAGGCCGTGGGCGAGTTCTACGACCGCATCGCCCACCCGGCCCTGAGCGACATCGAGATCGACTGGGGCGGCCTCGAGGTCAGCGAGCAGTACCCCACACGCATTCCGGATCTGTGGGCAGGCCAGCCCCTGCGGGTGGTCGCCCAGTACGAACCTGGCGAGGACGCCGTGGACGGCTGGGTCGACACCGTCATCACCGTGCGGGGCGTGCTGGGCACCACGCCCGTGGCCTGGGAAGTCGCCCTCGAGGTCCCAGCCGTGGACACGCGGCACGAGGCCCTGGACACCCTCTGGGCCCGCCGGAAGATCCGGGACCTGGAGTGGTACCCCCGCGGTCGCAGCCCCGAAGAGGTCAAGCGAGCCGTCATCGACGTGGCCCTCGAGCACCACCTGGTTTCCCGCTACACCAGCCTGGTGGCCATCGACGACGAGCCCTCCCCCTGTGGTCCCGCGGGCCTGCACGTCAGCGTGCCCAACGCGGCCCCCGCTGGCGTCTCCATGGTGGGCGGCGCGTCGATGGGCCAGGGCCGGGGAACCGGCATGCTCGGCGCCATGCACAGCGGCGGGATCGGCGGGCTCATCGGCGCCAAGGGCGTGCAGATCGGTGCGGGGGGGCTGGCGAGCCGGGGCTCGGGCCTGGGCGGTGGTGGTACCGCCGGCGGGCTGGGCGGGCTCGGCACCAAGGGCCGCGGGAGCGGCGCATCAGGCTACGGAACCGGAGGTGGCCACTTCGGCGCACACGCGGCGGACGTCGCTGTGTCCACCTCCGGTTCCCCCATCATCCTTGGGAGCCTGGACAAGTCTCTTATCGACGCGGTGATCAAGCGTCACCTCAACCAGATCCGCTACTGCTACGAGAAGCAGCTGCGGCTGGACCCCGCCATGCACGGCAAGGTGGTGGTGAAGTTCGTCATCGCCAAGGACGGGTCGGTGAGCTCCTCGAGCGTCCGGTCCACAACCTTGAACAACGCTGCCGTAGAGCAGTGCGTGGTGTCCCGCTTCATGAGATTCCAGTTCCCTGCGCCCGCGAGCGGAGGGATCGTGGTGGTGAGCTACCCCTTCCTGTTCACACCCGCGAGCTGAGAGAGCCGTAGAACCGAGCGGCGGCACCCGCCGAGGGGCGGAGGGTTCCGGGGTCTTCTTCGATCTGATACCGTGGGATCCACCTGCAAGGAGGCCCACTGTGCTCACCTGCGTGCGCGTGCGTGAATTCGCGATCATCGAGCAGCAAGAGGTCGTCTTCGAGCCCGGCCTGAACATCGTCACAGGAGAAACCGGCGCCGGCAAGTCCATCATGGTGGACGCGCTGCAGCTGGTGCTGGGGGCCCGTGGGCGATCCGACCTGGTGCGCACAGGCGCCAGGCAGGCCACGGTGGAGGCGCTGTTCGACGTCAGCGACGATCCCGGGGCACGTCAGCGCCTCGAGGGGGTCGGCATCGAGGTCGAGGACGAGATCGTGCTGCGTCGCGTCATCCAGGCCACGGGCCGCACCCGCGCCTACGTCAACGGCAAGCTGGCCACCGCGGCCCAGCTACGTCGCCTGGCCGCCGGCCTGGTGGACATCTCCTCCCAGCACGAGCACCACACCCTGGCCAACGCCTCCACCCACCTGGCATACCTGGACGCCTACGCCGAGCTCCAGGGCCTGGAGCTGGGGATGCAGCAGGCCTGGGCCGTGCTGGTGGACGCCCGCACCGCTGTGCGTGAGCTCGAAGAAGCTGCCCGCAACCGCATCGACCGCGAGGGCTACCTGCGCTACCAGCTGTCCGAGCTCGAGGGCCTGGACATCCGGCCCGGCGATGTGGAGAAGCTCGCCGACGAGGCCAAGCGCCTGCGCCACTCCGAGCGCCTCGCCCGCGCCACCCAAGGCGCCGAGGCTGTCTTGTACGAGCAAGAGAGCTCCTTGACGGTGCAGCTGTCCCGGGTCGTGGGTGGCCTGCAGGAGCTTGCGGCCATCGATCCTCGCCTGAGCGAGATCGTTCAGCAGCTCGACAGCGCGCGGCTGGAGCTCGAAGAGGCCGCTCGGGTCCTGGGACACTACGGCCGCAACGTGCACGCAGATCCCGGGCGACAGGCCGAGGTCGAGGCCCGCCTCCACCACCTACGACGCCTCGAGCGCAAGTACGGTGGAACCCTCGAGGCCGTGCTGGCCTACCGTGACACCATCCAGGCACAGCTCGAGGAGCTGGTCCGGGTGGAGGTGGATCTCGAGGCTCGGCAGGCCGAGCTGGATCGAGCCCTCGAGCAGGCTGGCGACCTCGCCAAGGAGCTCTCCACCAAGCGCAAGGACGCGGCCGAGCGACTGGCCGCCGACATCACAGCGGAGCTGGCGGAGCTGGGCATGGGAGAGGCCCGGGTGATGGTGGACGTGGCCAACTTCGACAAGCAGTCCCACGACTTCGCGGTGGACGAAGCACCGCTGACCTCCACCGGCATCGATCGAGTGGAGTTCCTCATCGCCCCCAACCCCGGTGAGGCTCCCAAGCCCCTGCTGAAGGTCGCCAGCGGCGGGGAGATCTCCCGGGCCTTGCTGGCGCTCAAGGCCGTGCTCAGTGGCTCGGGGCCCGCAGGCACCTACGTGTTCGACGAGGTCGACGCCGGCGTGGGCGGCGCTGTGGCCGAGGTCATCGGTCGCAAGCTCCAGCAGATCGCCCGCCACCACCAGGTCATCTGTGTCACCCACCTGCCACAGATCGCGGCCTTTGGCGAAGCCCACTTCTTCGTCTCCAAGTCCACCCGCGACGGCCGCACTCGCAGCAGCATCCAGTCCCTCGATGACAGCGAGCGCATTCGCGAGCTGGCCAACATGATGGGCGGCAAGCAGCACGGCCGCTCCACCCGCAAGGCGGCGGAGGACATGCTGGCCAAGGCCCAGATGGGTGAGGTGGTGGAGGACGAAGGGACCGTGGATTAGCGCTCCACCCCGAGCATCAGCCACACCGCGCCCTCGTCGTCGCTGAAGACGTCGGTGCCAGGCGCGCCCGCCGCCAGGTCGTCCAGGCCGTCGCCGTCCAGATCCGCAGCCGCCAACGACCAGCCGACCCAGTCCCTTCGGTCGACGCCAACCCACATCCGGTCTGCACTCACTTCGTCGTGCTCCCCCACTACGGGGCCGTACCAGAGGTAGACGCCGCCGTTGCCGTCCCCGCAGCCCAGGCTGTCTCCGTAGGGGGCGCCCAAGGCCAGGTCCGTAGATCCGTCGCCGTCGGCGTCGAAGTCCGATGTCACAGCCAGGCCCAGGTAGCCACCAGCCACCGTGCCCACCATCGTCGCTGCCGGATGGCAGCCGGCGTCCCCGCCGAGCGGACCGTGGAACAGGTAGGCCGTGCCCTCGCCCTCCAAGGGCGCACCGACCAGCATGTCGTCGTAGCCGTCGCCGTTGTGGTCACCCGCCCAGCACAGGCTCTGCCCGAAGCTGCTGCGGGGCTCGCAGGCGTCCACGCGGGTGTCGACGTCCGCGAGGCACAGGCTGCCCTCGGCCGGCCCCTCGAAGACCACGATCCCTCCTGGGGTCTCTTGGATGCCATAGGAGGCCAGCAGGTCGCTGTGACCGTCGCCGTTGTGGTCCCCGCCGCCGGCGACGCGGTAGCCCATGTACTCGACCGCCGGTGCTCCGGTGATGGTCAGAGCCGCATCGTCGATGGACACCTCGCCCTCGACGGC
>CAZHIK010000515.1:0-6789 GCA_964532635.1 uncultured Enterobacterales bacterium | reverse complement strand
ACCGACGACGAGGACACCCACATCGGCGGCACCGTCTACTTCTCCGACTCCGACGGCGACGGCTACGGCGATCCAATGGCGTTCACCTCGAGCATGTGCGAGCAGCCCAGCGGAACCGTCACCGACGACAGCGACTGTGACGACAGCGATGCTGCGGTCAATCCCGGCGCCACCGAGGACTGCAACGGCATCGACGATGATTGCGACGGCCTGACCGACGACGAGGACTCCCACATCGGCGGCACCGTGTACTACACCGACACCGACGGCGACGGCTACGGCGATCCAGCGGCATTCACCTCGACCCTGTGCGAGCAGCCCAGCGGGGCTGTCACCGATGACAGCGACTGCGACGACACCGACCCCGCCGTCAACCCCGGCGCCACCGAGGACTGCAACGGCATCGACGACGACTGCGACGGCACCGCCGACGAGGACGACGCCACCGACGCTGGTACCTGGTACGCCGATGCCGACAGCGACGGCTACGGTGACCCTTCGAGCTCCACCACGGCCTGCTCCCAACCCAGCGGCACCGTCACCGATGACAGCGACTGCGACGACACCGACCCCGCCGTCAACCCGGCCGCCACCGAGATCTGCAACGACACCGACGACGACTGCGACGGCTTGACCGACGACGAGGATACCATCTCGGGCGGCACCATCTACTACGCCGACGCCGACGCCGACGGCTACGGCGACGCTACGACCCCGTCGGTATACAGCTGCGATCTACCCAGCGGCCACGTGTCCGACGACAGCGACTGCGACGACACCGATCCCGCCGTCCACCCGGGCGCCAGCGAGCTGTGCGACGGCAGCGACAACGACTGCGACGGCACCGCCGACGATGGGGTACTCGGCTCCGGCACCGCCTGCGCTGCCGTCTCCTGCGCCGAGATCCTGGCCGACGACTCCTCGGCCGCCGACGGCACCTACTACCTCGAAGGCGTCGCCTCGGGCAGCTTCACCGCCTACTGCGACATGACCGCCGACGGCGGTGGTTGGACCCTGATCGGCTCACTGGTCAACGAGATCCTGGTCGTGGGCTCCCACGACCGCAACTGGAACAGCACCTCGGTGTGGACGGATTCCACCACCTTCGGCACCATCGCGAACCGCCAGAGCGCCGACTACAAGTCGGAGGCTTTCTACGACATCGAGGGTGACGACTTCCTGGTCCACACCGACGAGTACTCGTTCGCGTTCGACAACCTGGTCGGCGACATGGAGTTTTCCACCTTCATCAACGACGAGTACGACTCCACCAGCTGCTCCACCACCTTCCTGGCGTCGGGGGCGGACTGGAGCGACGGCCTGAGTTCCGAGCAGGAGGCCGTGCAGAGCTTCGTGGTCGGCGCATGGGACAACAACGCCAGCTGCTTCCCCAACGGCAACGAAAACGCCATGATCGGTATGCAGATGCCCGACTGCTGTTGGACCCCGGGGCTGGGCAACACCCCCAACGGCCAGGCCTCATGGGAAGTCTACGATCTGTCGCTGCTGCAGCTCGCCCACCTGGTCCCCACGACATGCACGGCCGGCAGCTACCCCTGCAACGACCTCGGCTACATGAGCACCCGGTCGTACCAGTGCTACGACACCTCCTGCAAGGTCACCTGGGCGGAGTTGTACGTGCGCTAGGCGTCACTCGCAAGCAGCGTCGAGGGCGTCGACAGCGTCGTCGAAAAAGGGCGAGTAGTCGGACTCGCACACGCTCCCCAGCACGCCACGGCTTCCGAAGGAGCTCACGAGGTACCGGATCGCCGGAGCAGCCTCCGCGCCCACGTAGTTCTCCTTGGGCTCGCAGATGCCGTCCTCCTGGTCGTTGTCACCGATCAGGCCCAGCATCACGATGCTCTCCACCCGCCCCCCTTTGGCCGCCACCAGGTCTTCCCGCCAGGTGGTGGTGTTGCCGTCGGAGTGCTCGTCCGGCTCGTCCGTGATGAGCGTGACGACCAGCAGCGCGTCGTCCCGGAGGAACCCTGCGTTGCAGCCATCGCTCTCATTCATCGAGGTCGAGAGGGCCTCGGCCATGGCCCCCATCATGCGCTCGTCGCCGCGACCCCAGGTGCCCACAGTAGCGACACAGGCGAAGCTGCCCGCCAGATCGGACGCGGAGTCGTCCAGGTAGCGCGTGCCGACGGACAGACCACAGTCGGCCCCGCCAGGGGAGTTGACCCCCGCCCCCAGGGTACCGTCACACCCAAGGGGGGCCGGGGGCCAGTCCGAGCAGTCGTGACCGTTGCAGGCCTCGGAGTAGCCACCGTCGCACACCGTCTGACACGACGGCTCATAGACGTCATCGCTGTCGACCACCATCACGTGGTAGTCGCCCTGGCCCATGGTCCGCTCGATCTTGTCCATGAAGCCCGCGAAGCTGTTGGTCAGGTTCTGCTGCTCGTCCGCCATGGAGGCCGAGCTGTCGATGACGAACAGGAAGTCGATCCGATCGCAGTCCACCAGAGGGTACTCCTCGATCCCCCTGTCCGTGTCCTGCAGCCCGGACGCTCCGCTGTCCGCGCCGCTGCCCAGGCCCTTGGTGTCACCGCTGAAGCCGTAGTCCAGACAGCCCGACAGGAGCACCGCCGCCAGCAAAACGCGGGCCGAGCCTCCCAGCTCGAACCAGGGTGGACTGCTGTACGCGCGGGGGGCCAGGCTCATACGCGGTCCCGCGACCACGATGGATGGACACTGGAGGCGGGTGGCGGTCATGGTGTTCTTCCTCACGGTGTTCGCTTTCGTACTTTGGTCGGCGTGCAGCTACTCCACCTGGCGCTCCAGGTAGAAGGTGGTGCAGGAGCCCTGGGGGATGATGTCGCCTTCGATGGTCTGGGAGCTGGGCAGGTAGAACCCATCCAGGTCCACCATCACGTAGCCATCGGGCTGCTCGATCCAGAAGTCCTGCTCGAGGTACAGGTGGCCCGTGCCCGAGTCGAAGTAGCCCTGCATCCAGAAGCTGCCGGTGGGCACGCCTGGGTTGTACTCGTGGGCCCAGAACGAAAAGACCGCCCGAAGGTCGTCGGAGTCGTCCAGCTCGATGACCAGCTCGAACGCCGTGAGGCCCTGGGTGCAGGTGTACTCACCCAGCCAGCGGTGCTCCAGCTCTCCGATGCCGATCCCCAGGCCGGAGCCATCGTCTTCGGACTCATCCGAGTCTCCCCACTCACCCTCCGGATCTGCGGTATCCCAGCTCCCGACGACCTCACCGACATCCGGCGGTCGGCCCAGGTCGTAGTCCATGCAGCCGAAGAGGGCGCAGAGCGCGAACAGGCAGGGAGCGCGCATGGGGCTACTCTCGGTCCAGGTGGAAGGTGGTGCAGTTGGTGCCCCCGGTGATCTCGCCCTCGATGGTCAGCGCGTCGGGGTCGTAGTAGCCCCACAAGCCCACCATCACGTAGCCATCGGGCTGCTCGACCCAGCCCACGGGGTCCATCTCGATGTAGCCGGTGGCGCCATCGAAGGAACCTCGCATGGAGAAGCTGCCCGTGGGTACGCCCGGGTTGTACTCACTCGCCCAGAACGAAAACACAGACCACAGGTCGTCGGAGTCCTGCATCTCGAAGATCAGCTCGAAGGCGGTCAGACCTTGCAGGCAGGTGTACTCGCCGATCCAGCGGTGCTCGAGCTCCTGCACGTCGATGAGATCGCCCGGGTCGTTGTCGTCGGAGGGTTCGTCGTCGTCGGGGTAGCCCACCTCGCCGGTATCGGTCTTCGCGCCGTCGTCGGGGAAGGTCCCAGGATTGTTGAGATCGTAGTCCATGCAGGCGCTGGCGAAGAGGACGAGGGCGAGGGGGACGATGCGCATGAGCTTCTCCTGGGCGGGCTGTGGAGCGGGCGGGCTGCCCGGTCCCAGACCAGGAATGCAAAGGGCGTGCCACCGATCCGAGGCGCTTCTGGCCGAAGAAGACAGCTTCCCACGCTGTAGAATCCCCGCGCAGGACCGGGACGTACCGGGACAAACACGGACTCGCTGTGGGACCACACCCGTCTCACCCCGCGCATGGAACCGGCCTCGCGCGCCCACAGGGCTCGGTGAAGGGACACCTGGCGTTGGCATGGGGCTTGCTCCGATCGAAGGCATCGCGGGGCGAGTGTGTCGTCCCACACACCCTGGAGTCACCATGACCACCTCCTTCCCCCGGGCTCTCCCCACGCTCCTCCTGATCGGCCTGGCCTCGGGCTGCGGGGGCTTCACGCTGCTGGCCGGCGACGGTTCTCCAGACAGCGGCGCACCCTTCGACACCGCCGATGACACCGACACCGACACCGACACCGACACCGACGTGGACGCCGACGCCGATGCCGACGCGGTGACCGATGAATGCCTCGGCACGATCAGCGTGGACTCCAGCATCGTCTACAGCACCGAGTTTCTCGAGGACGAAGGCGCAGAGGCCTGGATCTGCGCCGGAGGCAAGGTCTACGCCAACGCCGGGGGCGGGACCTTCTACGTGGAGTCCCAGGGCGAGGTCTACCTGAACGACGGCGGGGGTACGGTCTACGCCAAGAGCGGAGCAGAGGTGACGGTGAACTCGGGCGGCGCGCTCATCACCTACATGGCGGGCGCGGACCTGAGTGTGAACACCTCGGACGTCACCCTCATCGTCTGCAACGACATGTACTTCGACGCCTCGGCCATCCCCTACGGAGGCTGCTAGAGCGCGAAGACCATGCCCGTCGAGACCTGCGGGATGAAGCCGGTGTTCTTGACGCCGTCGCCCACAAGCACCCAGTCCTTGCCGTGCCACACCCCCAGGGACACATCCAGGTCCAGCGCGAACATGTCGTTCAGCTCGTACCGGGCGCCCGCGCGGCCACGCAGGCCGGCCGATACCGCGCGCTCCTTCTCGCCGATCACGTAGCTGGCGAGGATGGCGTCTGCGCCCACGCGATAGTCCAGGGGGCTGGTGGTCAGGATGCGGTACTCGCCGCCCAGGGTGAACGGCACCATGCTGTCCCAGACCCGCTCGGCGCCCAGATCGGCCTGCAGCTCGTCCGGAACCACCCGAGGCGCGTTGAAGATCTGCGCGCTCGCCGTCCCGGCGATGCGGGGCGTGATGGGAATGGCAAGCTCGACACCCACCGTGATGAAGTCCAGGTCGTAGTACTGGCTGTAGCCGAGACGACCGGAGATGGTGGTGGGGCCCTGCAGGTCGATGGCCTCCACCTGCACGGGGCTGCTGGCCAGCTCGGTCTCGAGTTCGTCGAACTCCTCCATGAGCTCCCCCAGGTCCATGGCCGGTGGCCCGGTCACGGGCGCTGACGAGGTTCCATCACCGAACTCCGAGTCCCATTGTTCTTCCTGCTCTTCCAGCTCGAAGACCCCCGAGTCCACCAGCACGTCGTGCTTCTCGTCGCCGTGGAACAGCACCCGAACCACATCGGTCATACCGTCCGCCATGGCCTCGGACTCCTTGGGCAGATCGAACGACTGCCGCTGCTGGACCGCGCCCACGGCGCTGTCGTAGAGGATCAGCTCGAGGGTGTAGCCGTCGGGACCGCGGCTGAGGGTGCTCACGACGAACAGATCCGCGTTGAAGTCCTGGGCCAGACCGCTCAGGCAGCTGCGCTGAAGGAGGCACGCGCTGTTCAGCATGCCGGGTCGCTCCTCGAGTTGGACCACAGCGTCCACTTCCTCGGTGAACTCGAGCTCCGAAGAGAGCAGGGAGGTGATGTTCAGGGCCGTGACCGCATCGCCGCTCAGGATGATGGGGGGCGACAGCACCAGTTCGCGCGCGGTGGCGGAGGCCGGAAGCATGAGGAGGGCGCTGGCGCCGAGGCCGATCTTGATCGTGGAGTTCATCTCTGCTCCTTTCGGTCATCGAGGAGGTGGGTGGACACGGCCCGCACGCGTACCGGGACACACCGGGACAGTCCCGCACAGCGGGGCTCGGGATCGAGGGCCCCGGTGGGGCATGAGGTCTGGGTGGAGCGCATCAGCTCACCCGCCCGGACCAAGGGAGAGTGTCCATGATTGACGGCGTTTCACGGTGATGGACGGTCATGGCGTTCTCTCCGGGGTTCGAGCCCCTGGTGGGTTCCCTGCGGGCCGCTGGGACGGGGCTTCGGCCAGGGATGCTGCAAGGCCTGTGCCACCGCCGGGCTCGCCCTGGCACACATCCTGCACAGCAGGAGAGCGAAACCGGTGACAGACACCGCGCAGGAGAAAACATGGCATCGCATCCCCGAAACGGTCGGCAGCTCCTCAATGTCCTCATCCGGGGCTGCGTCCTGATCGCCAGCCTCACGCTGATGGGCTGCAACGGGCTCACACCCTTGGCCACCCAGCCCGGCGCCGATGATCCCGTGGAGCAGGTCCAGCCCATCGACACCGCAGCCCCGATGGACACGGGCGCCCCCGCCGAGGACACGCGGGAGGACGACGAGCCCGAGACCGACTCCGACCGACTGGGCTTCTCCCCAGACGAGGAGTGCGAAGGGCAGGACAGCTGCGACTTCGAGTGCCAGGACGGCAACTGTGCGCACGAGTGCGAGGGCTTGTCTGACTGCAGCTCCTCCTGCAATGGCGGTGCTTGCGAGCAGCTGTGCAAGGACAGCGCTACCTGCGAGTTCCACTGCCTGGGCGGTGGCTGCGTGATGTGGTGCGAGGACCTGGCCGACTGCGATCTGATCTGTGAGGGAGGTGGCTGCGACTTCACCTGCGACACCCTGGGCACCTGCACGATGGACTGTCCGGCGGGGGGCTGCACCGGGGGCTGATGGACCAGGCTCACGCAGCCGGGGTCCGCGAGGCCGCGTGAGCCTCGGTTCGGGTGTTACGCT
>CAZHIK010000514.1:0-6796 GCA_964532635.1 uncultured Enterobacterales bacterium | reverse complement strand
GGCCAGGCTCTCTTCCGGCGAGAGGTTGTGGATCACGTTGAACAGCAGCACGCAGTCCCAGCCTTCGCCCCACTCCGCCGTGCGTAGATCACCAGCCTGGTAGCTCACCCGGCCGGCCATGCCCGCCTCGTCCACCAGCCCTTCGCCCACAGGCACCGCGGGGGCCAGGTCGAGCACCGTGGCCGCCAGCTCCGGGTAGCGCTTGCAGAAGGCCACGGACCACTGACCGTGGCCTCCACCCACGTCGAGCAACCGGCGGTCTTCGGGCCCCAACTTCACGCGCCGGGCCACCTCACCGGCGGGCAGCTTGGCCAGCTTGCCAAGGCCCCGCAGGTAGGGACCCCACAACTCCTCGCCGTGGCCGCCGTGGTGCCAGTCGAGGATCTTCCCCGTGCGGACGACGTTCTCGAGATCGGCGAAGCCGTCCTGGAGCAACCCCAGCAGCAACACGGCGTCGTGGAGGCTGTCCTTGGAAGACGGGACCAGCCACTTCGCGGCGAGCTTGCTGTTGCGGTAGCGCCCCTCGCGCCGAACGATGCAGCCGAAGCCGCACAAGCCATTGAGCAGGGTCTCGGTGGCCCGCGGGTGGGTGCCGAGCTTGTCGGCCAGCCCGGCAGCGTCCAGCTCCACGCCGTCCAATGCCCCGAACAGGCCCAGCCGCGAGCCGGCGATGACGACACTGGCGCTGGCCATGCCCCAGCTGACCTGCACCATGGGGGTGGGCACGATGCCCATCAGCAAGACCAACCGCTCCAGGATGTTGTCGGGTACGACGTCGAGCCTCATCCCGTGGTCAGCTCCTGCTGCCAGGCGCGGCTGACGGCCACTTCGTGGCGGTAGCGCTCCAGCTCCAGCTCGGTGCGCGCGGCGTCCCAGCCCAGCAGGCCAGCCATGCAGTCCGCCACGGCCTCGGCGCAGCCCAGGCCCTGGTCGAGGTCCTTGAAGAACAGGGGCAGGCGCCGCTGCAGCACGTCGTCCACCGTGGCCGCCAGCTCGCGGGTGACCGCCCACTCCACGCAGGCCATCACCTCGGGGCGACCGGGCACCAGGCGCTCCGCCAGTTCGGGCCGGGCCGCGGCCATCACGGCCACATCCAGGCCGAGCATGCCGTGGCTGCCCGCCAGGTAGCGGGCCGTGTCCTCGCCGAACAGCCCGTTGGACGCGGCCGCGATGTCGGCCACCAGCTGGCTGTCGTCGTCGTCCTTGGGCCAGCCCACGGCCCCGGGCAGGGGCTCCTTGGCGGTGTCGGCGTGGCGCGGAGGTTCGACCTCCCAGCCGGACATGCGCAGCACATCCAGCGCCTTGTCCACGATCTCGGCGGCCATGCGCCGGTAGGTGGTGAGCTTGCCGCCGGCCACGGTCACCATGCCGTTGGGCTCGACATCCACCTGGTGCTCGCGGCTGACCTGGCTCTCGTGCACGCCTTCCTGGTTGATGAGTGGGCGCAGCCCGGCCCAGGTGGCGATGACATCGTCATAGTGCAGCGGGTGGTCGGGGAAGAAGTGGCCCGAGGCAGCGATGAGGTAGTCCACATCGGCCAGGTCCGCGGTCACCAGCGCTGGATCGCCGCTCCAGTCGGTGTCGGTGGTGCCCACGTAGGTGCGCTCGCCCCAGGGGATGGCGAAGAGCACGCGCTCGTCGGTGGGATGGATCATCACCACGGCGTGCTCCACCGGCAGCTTGGCGTGGTCCACCACGATGTGGATGCCCTTGGTGGGGCGCAGCAGCGGACGGTCGGTGGCGGCGGCGCCCAGGGCCTGGCCGCGGATGCCGTCGGTCCAAGGGCCGGTGGCGTTGACGATGGCGCCCGCCCGCAGCTCGAAGGTCTCGTCCCCCAGCACATCGTGGGCCTTGACCCCAATGGCGCGGCCCCGGTCGTCGTGCAGGAAGCCCACCACCGGGCACCAGGTGACCACCTGGGCGCCCTTGCGCATGGCGTCCAGCGCTGTCTCGAGGGTCAGCCGAGCGTCGTCGGTGGCGCAGTCGTAGTACAGCTCCGCGCTCTTGAGCTCTTCGGTGGTCAGGGCGGGCTCCGCACGGGCGGTGGCCTTCACGCTCAAGCGCTTGTGGATCTTGGGAGAGCGGAACAGGGACAGGCCGTCGTACAGCCACATGCCGATGTCGATGAGCGCCGCACGCCCGAAGCTCTCGTAGACCGGGAAGACGAAGGCCAGGGGCTTGACCAGGTGGGGTGCGATGTCCATCAGCACCCGGCGCTCGCTGACGGACTCGAAGACCAGCCCGAACTCGTACTGCTCGAGGTAGCGCAGCCCGCCGTGCACCAGCTTGCTGGAGCGGCTCGAGGTGCCCGATGCCAGATCGGCCCGCTCGAGCAGCGCCACCCGCAGCCCGCGACGGGCCGCATCCCGGGCCACCCCGGCGCCGGTGATGCCACCTCCGATGACCAGCAGGTCGAAGGTCTGGTTCTTGACGCGGGACAGGTGGGCTTGGCGCAGACCCATGGAGACTCCTTCGGAGAGCTTTCAGCTATCAGCTATCAGCTATCAGCTTCAGGAGTCCCCAGGAATCTCCAGCTACTTCGCCCCGAGATACTCCACGATGGAGCGGGCCGCGCGGCGGCCGGCGCCCAGGGCGAGGATGACGGTGGCGCCGCCGGTGACGATGTCGCCGCCCGCGTAGATGCCCGGCAGGTTGGTGGCCTGAGTCTCGTTGTCGGCCACGATGTAGCCCCAGCGGTTCAGCTCGATCTCGGGCAAGGACTGGGCGATGATGGGATTGGCGCTGGTGCCCAGGGCATAGATCACCGTGTCGCACTCGAAGGTGGCGAACTCGCCTTCGATGGCCACGGGGCGACGACGACCGCTCTGGTCGGGCTCACCCAGCTGCATCTTCTGGCACTTGATGCCGCAGACGTCGCCGTTGTCGTCGATCTCGATGGCCACGGGGCTGTGGAGCCAGTTGAACTCGATGCCCTCCTCGTAGGCGTGGCGGAGCTCCTCGATGCGGCAGGGGGCCTCGGACTCGGTGCGGCGGTATACGCAGCGCACCGTGGGGATGCCCATGCGCTTGGAGACGCGCAGGCAGTCCATGGCGGTGTTGCCAGCGCCGATGACCACCACCGACCTGCCGTAGGCCAGCGGGGTGTCCTCGTGGGGGAAGCGGTCTCCGCCCATGAGGTTGGCACGGGTGAGGTATTCGTTGGCGGAGTAGACCTGGCCAGCGGACTCACCGGGGATGCCCAGGAACCAGGGGAAGCCAGCACCCGAGCCGATGAACACCGCGTCGTAGCCCATCTCGCCCATCAGCTGCTGGACGGTGAAGGTCTTGCCGATGACCTTGTTGGTCTTGAACTCGACCCCCAGATCCTGCAGGCGCCGGACCTCGCGAGCGATGATGTCGCGGGGCAGACGGAAGCTGGGGATGCCGTACTGCAGCACGCCGCCGATGACGTGTAGGGCCTCGTAGACCGTGACCTCTGCTCCCTTGATGGCCAGGTCGCCCGCGCAGGCCAGACCGGCGGGCCCGGCACCGACCACAGCCACGCGTCCCAGATCCGTAGTGCCGGCCATGCGGTCCACCGTCTTCATGGGGGCGAAGTCGCCCACGAAGCGCTCGAGACGGCCGATGGCCACCGGCTCGATCTTGGCCTTGGCCAGGATGCACTGGGCCTCGCACTGGGACTCCTGCGGACAGACGCGGCCGCAGATGCTGGGGAAGTGGTTGGTCTCGAGGATCGCGTCGCGAGCCCCACCGAGATCCCGCACCAACAGGTGGCGGATGAAGCGCGGGATATCCACGCCCACCGGGCAGCCAGCGACGCACTTGGGACGACGGCACTGGATGCAGCGCTCCGCCTCTTCCAGGGCATCACCCAGGGAGTAGCCCAGGTTGACCTCGTGGAAGTTGGTGGAGCGCTCCTTGGCGTCGCGCTCGGGCATCTCCACCGCGGTCTTGCGCAACTCCTTGATCTTCTTGTAGTTGCGCTTCTCTTCGTCGAAGAGCTGCTTCTCGACGTTGCAGACGTGGTCGTAGTTGTTCTGGGCCATCTCCTCGTGCTTCACGAAGCGCCTCTGGCGCCGCATCAGCTCGGGGAAGTCCACCTTGTGGGCGTCGAAGTCGGGGCCGTCCACACAGGCGAACTTGATCTCGCCGTCCAGCGTGACGCGGCAGGAGCCGCACATGCCGGTGCCGTCGACCATGATGGCGTTGAGGGAGACCACGGTGGGGACCTCGAAGGGCCGGGTGACCTCGGTGACCGCATTCATCATGGGCAGGGGGCCGATGGCCACGACCAGGTCGGGCTTCTCCGCTTCGAGCAGTTCCTGCAGGGCCACGGTGACGAAGCCGGGACGCCCGTAGGAGCCGTCGTCGGTGCAGACGATCAGCTCGTCGCTGAACTCCTTGAAGCGGTCCTCCCAGAACAGCAGGTCCTTGTTGCGGAAGCCCATGATGCTGGTGGTCTTGTTGCCCGCCTGCGCGAAGGCGCGCAGCTGCGGGAACACCGGGGCCACGCCCAGACCGCCGCCAACCATGACCACGTGGCCGATGTCGTGGACATGGGACTCGATGCCCAAGGGGCCGACGAAGTCGGAGAACCAGTCGCCTTCCTTGTACTGGTTCATCATCTGGCGGGTGGTCTTGCCCAAGGCCTGGATGACAAGCGTGATGGTGCCCTTCTCGGCGTCGAAGTCGGCGACGGTGAGCGGGATGCGCTCACCCTTCTCGTCAAGGCGAAGCATGATGAACTGGCCGGGCTTGGCCGCGCGGGCAACGTCCGGGGCGAAGACGTCCCAGAGGAAGGTGACATCGGAGAACTGCTCGCGCTTGACGATCTGGTACATAGGGTGGACTCCAGCGTGGGTGTACGAGAAAAGACACCCCCTCTAACCGTGATGAACGTAGCTCGCAGGTGAGTGACGCTCTCCTCAGGCGGGGGTGGAGCGCTCGGTGCGCCGGCGGGTGATGACCGCGTGGAAGTGCATGACCGAGGGCAGGAAGCCGTAGACGAGCATGGCGACGAGCATCAGCGCCACGGGCACCTCGGTGCCCCAGAGCACAAAGCCCAGGAGCAGGGCCAGCAGGAAGGCCGGCATACCGTAGATGATGCGCCGGTTGTTGCTCATGGCCCGGCCCACGTGGCGGTAGTTGGTGTCGAAGCTGAACATCAGAACGCAGGCCACGCCCGCGATGAGCCCCACGATCAGCGGGCTGGACCCGAAGAGCACCACACCGCACATGGTGAGCAGCGCCGCTGCTGGGCTGGGCACGCCGGCGAAGTGGGCCGGGTCGGCGTAGGCCTTGTTGAGCGTGAAGTACACCAGCCGGCCCCAGGTGAAGAACAGGTAGAAGCCGCCGACCACAGCGGACTCCCAGCTGTCGAACAGCAACCACAGGGCGATGGCGGGGGCCAGGCCGAAGTTGATGGCATCGGCCAGGTCGTCCGAGTAGACGCCGAACCTGGTGCCTCCCCAGCGCCGAGCCGCGGCTCCGTCGAAGCCGTCGAAGGTGCCACCGATCATCAGGAACAGCAGCGCCAGATCGAAACGACCCGCGAAGGAGAAACGGATCGACGCGATGCCGCACAGCAGGTTGGCTCCGGACAGAGCGTCGGCGATGAAGCGCTTCTGAAGCACCTTGACGGCGGTGAGTACCACAACCGCGGTGAACGCGATGTTGATGCCCAGCAACCAGGCCACCATTCGCGGCGTGAGCAGCTTGGGTGCCCAGCCTTCGCTGACCATCAGCATGGCCAACAAGGTGGCGTACTCGAGGCCGGTGCGAAGCCGGCCCGCGCGACGCCCGCCCAACCCAGCCAGGAACAGGGCGATCAGGGCCAACTCCAAGCCGATGCGCGCCCCGAGCAGGGGCACCGGCAGGCAGTCGTAGCACAGGGCGCAGAACGACAGCAGCACCGGCAGCGCCGTGAGCTTGTCGATGACGCGGCCGCGCTCTGCCTCGACCCGCTGCCGCCGGGCGGCCACACCGTCGAGGTAGTCCAGGATCACGTAGACGAGAAACAGGCTGGTGATGAGCCATGGATTGGTGGGCAGAGCGCGGACCTGCCGGAAGCCCATCACCAGCAGCGGCACCACCACCAGCAGGCGGGCAGCGCTGAGCCAGTTGGGGTGGACTACCACCAGCTCGGCCAGCCAGCTGTCCAACCGGGTGACCCACTGCGGGCGGCGGGGCAGGCGCCGCTTGGGCCAGCGTGGCCGGCGGGGCCGCCAGCGAAGCCTGCGCTTGTCGGACGAGGGCTTCTCGCCGGGGTCCGTCGCGGTGCTGGCGTCGGGGTTCGGGGTGGTCATCGGTGAGCCTGAGGATGCCTTCGATCCCCTGAATATCGCAGTCGAGCGGTGGGTGGTCGGCCGGCCCTGGAAAAACCGGACGCGCAGCCGCGAAGGGCTGCTTCTCGAGCTATAGTTTCGGAGAACCCTCAGGCCTGGGATCCGGCGTGAGCTGTACGCGTTCCAAGCAAGCATCGAAGCCCCGCCTCGGCTTGCCCGTCGTCCAGCACTCGCCCCTCACCCCCAAGCACCGCTGCAAGTCCTCCCGCGCCCGGCCCGTGGTGCTCGGCAAGCCCACCGCCACCCGTCCCATCCGGCGCGGCGCGGGTCTGGCCCTCAGCGAACCCCGCCGGGCCCCGGCGGCGGTGCGCGCCGCCAAGCCCAGTCGCTGTGGAAAGCCGCTGCCCCAGCCCTCGAAGCCCGCCGCGCAGCACCAGCCCCGGCCCAAGGCCCAAAGCTCCAAGCTCCCTACCGTCGCCGCCAGCCGGCCAGCCCTCCACAAGGGTGGCAAGGTCGCCCGTGCTTCGGTGGGGGCCAAGCGAGGCGGCAGC
>CAZHIK010000513.1:0-6800 GCA_964532635.1 uncultured Enterobacterales bacterium | reverse complement strand
CCCCCGAGGTCCGCCTGGGCCCGCAGGTCATCCAGGCCTTCGTCGGGCCGACCCCACAGCGCCGAGGCCCACAGGCCGATGCGGTGCCGCTGCAGCAGCTCTGCCGCCTGCCGCACCACCTCGACGCTGACGCCCTTGCCGTATGCGTCGAGCACCCGTTGGGAGGCGGACTCCACGCCCACCAGCAGGCCCTTCAGCCCCACCCGCTCGAGCTCCGGCAACAAGTCGGCGCAGCGCAAGACACTGTCGGCGCGGGCCTGCCCCACGAGGCAGAGGCCGGGCGCCAGCCGGGTGGAGGCCAGCGCGACGAAGCGCGCCACGCGCTCGGGGTTCGCCAGCAGATCGTCGTCGCCCAGAAAAACTCGCTCCACGCCGTGGCGGCGCACGAGCCGGATCTCCTCCACCATGCGCTCGGCCGAGGCGGCCCGGGCACCCCGGCCCCAGAAGGCTGCGCTGGGGCAGAAGCCGCAGGCGAAGTCGCAGCCGCGGCTGGTGAGCAGGCCGACGCCGGGGCCCGGGCCGAGGAAGCCCGGCATGCGGTTGGACCGCAGGGGCGCCAGGTCGTAGGCCGGCAGCGGGAGATCGTCAGGACGCTCCACCGGCGGGGCCGGGGGGCCGCGCACGACGGCACCCGCAACGTCGCGGCCCGCCAGGCCCGGCAGCATGGCCGCCTCCTCGACCGTAGCCCCACCCTCGAGGGCGTCCACCAGGGCGGGGAAGCTGCGATCGGCTTCGCCCACGGCCACCAGATCCACCGCCGGGCAGAGCTCGAGGATCTCGTCGGGGACCAAGCCCGCGTGCAGCCCTCCCATCACCACCACGGCCCGGGGAACCACGCGCTCGCACAGCTCGGCCAACAGCGTCCCGTCCACGGCGGTGTAGGTGGCCACGGAGATCGCGACGAGATCGGGTTCGTGCTCCCGGATCGCCCCTCCCAGCGTCCGCCAGGAGAGCTTCGAGGCCGTGGGGTCCAGCAGGCTCACCCGGTGCCGGGACCGATCCACGGTGGCGCCGATGGCCAGCAGCCCTGGCGCCGTGAGCACCGTGCGCTCGAGACGCCGGTGCTCGTGGTACGGCACATCGAGCAGCAGGACACGCATGGGGGCTCGGGGGTGGGATGGGCTACGGCACCCGCGCTGACGGGGCCTTCGGAGCGGTATCACCGCGGTGGACGCTATATGCTATCGCCTCCCGCACCATCGGTACGTCATGCCCACCAAGATCGCGTTCATCGAGACGCCCTACGTCTTCTTCCCGCGGCTCATCAACGTCTACACCCCCAACCCCGGGCCGCTGGCGGTGGCGGCGTACCTCGAGCGCGAAGGGCACGAGTGCCACATCCTGGACACCATCGCCCTGGACTGGGGCTGGGCGGAGATCGAGGCCTGGCTGCGCCGGGAGCGCCCCGACGTGGTGGGCATCAGCTGTGTGACCAAGAACGCCTACCTGGCGCTGTCCATCGCCCAACTGGCCAAGCAGGTGCTGCCCGACGTGGTCACCATCGCCGGCGGACCCCACGTCTCCCTGTGCCCCGAGCTCACCCTGCGGATCTGCCCGGAGCTGGACTTCGCCGTGGTGGGTGAGGGCGAGCGCACCGCCGCCGAGCTGCTGCGGGCCCTCGAGGACAAGGCCGACGATCAGCGCCTGGCCGCCATCCCCGGGCTGGCCTTCCTGCGGGGCGAGACCTACCACTGCGGCCCGGTGCGGGAGCTGATCGAGGATCTCGACAGCCTGCCCATGCCCGCCTACCACCTGGTGCCCATGCAGGCCTACTCCATGCCGTTCTTCGGCCCCGGCGGCATGGGCGCGGGCTTCTCCCGCGGCTGCACCTTCTCCTGCAGCTTCTGCTCCGAGCAGATCCAGTGGCAGCAGGTGTGGCGCGGCCGCAGCGGGCGCTGGATGGCCGAGGAGCTGGAGCTGCTGGTCGAGAAGTACGGGCGGGTCGGCTACTGGATGAACGATCCCAGCTTCCTGCACACCCCGGAGCGCACCGAGGAGTTCATCCAGCAGATGCAGCCCCGCAAGCTGCCCATCCGCTTCCACATGCAGGTGCGCGCCGATCACGTCATCCGCGACCGCGCCCTGCTGCCCGGCCTGGCCTCCATCGGCTGCAAGATGGCCATGCTGGGGGTCGAGACCCACCAGCAACACCAGCTCGACGCCTGGAACAAGGGCCAGGAGCTGCCCCAGGTTCAGCAGGCGGCCGACATCATCGCCGCTTCGGGCATCCCCATCCTGATGACCTGCCTGATCTGGGGCAACTGGCAGGACGACGCCGGCGAGCTGCGCAAGCTGGTGAGCTGGGCCTACGAGATCGGCGGCTTCTTCCTGGCCCACGACCTGATGGTCCCCTGGCCGGGAACCCCCTACTTCGAGCAGATGCGACAGCTGGGGCGCATCGAGGTCTGGGACTGGCGCAAGTACGACTTCGACCACGCCATCATGCCCACCCAGCACCTCAGCCGCAGCCAGCTCGAGGCGCTGAACGTCTACCCCTTCCTCACCTGGTGGTTCAATCCCAAGCGCTTCGCCCGCGCCATGGTCCAGGAGGACCGCCGCCGCATGGTCAAGTGGCAGGTCACAATCCCCGGCAAGGTGGCCCGCCACGAGCTGAAGCAGTCGCTGGCCCGCCGCACCCGGCTCAACCCCATCGAGCGCCGGGCCGAGCGCATCTACCAGCGCCACCTCGAGGTGCTGGGCGTCACCGAAGGCAGCGGGGGCACCCCCATCGGCCGCGCCGCGTTCTGATCACAGCGAGCGGCGGTGGGCCAGGCGGTGCTCGAGGCGCCGCATGAAGCGCTCGGAGGGGCCCAGGGAGGGAATCCAGCGCCGAATGGTGCTGTCCTTGGCCAGGCAGAGCCGGGCGAAGGCGGGGTTGGTGGGACGGTAGACGTCGTGGCGGAAGCGGCGGGCACGCTTCAGCACCTCGCGCGGTGGGAACTGGGGCATGGACACGTAGCTGTCGGCGTAGGACCAGACCCGATCCGGCAGCCCCTTCAGCCAGCCTCGCTCGAGGCACTCGTCCCACAGGGGGGTGCCTGGGAAGGGGTTGAACACGAAGACCGCCGGGCTGACCCCATAGGCCCGGGTCACCGTGGGCCGCCCGCCGTAGACCCGGCGGTTGAGCGCGACCGTGTCGTCGAACTGCTCCGGGGTCTCGTGGGGCAGCCCCACCATGTTGGTGAGCATGGGCTTGATGCCCGCGTCGAAGAGCCGATCGCAGGCGTCGATGGTGGTGGCGTTGTCGATCGTCTTGCCCAGCACAGCCGTGCGGATGTGCTCGTTGCCCGAGTCGGCCCCCAGCCAGACCGCTGAGCAGCGGGAGTCGGCCAGGGCGCGCACCACCTCGGGATCGAGGTAGTCGGCGCGGGTCAGCAGCTCGTAGCTCTGCTCGAAGCGATCCCCAAAGGCTGCGGCAAAGGCCAGGAACCAGCCCCGGTTCAGGGTGAGGGTGTCGTCCCGGAAGTAGATGTGACGGAACCGGTAGCGGCGATCGAGCCACTCGATGTGCTCGATGGCCCGGCCCACGCTGGGCATGCGCACGAAGCAACCCGAGCCCCGGGCCGCCTGGGGCGGGACCCCGCAGAAGCGGCAGCCGTGGGGGCAGCCCCCCCGGCCGAGCACCATGAAGGCGGTGCCGAACATGCGGTCGATGATCTGCTGCAGGTCGACCGCGCCGTAGTCGGGCAGGGGCAGCGCATCGAGGTCCTGGATGAACGGACGGCAGGGGTTCTTCTGCACGCTGCCGTCGGGCCGCCGGTACCAGAATCCCTGGATCCCGCTGGGATCGTCTCCCCGCTCGAGGGTCTGGACCAGCTCGAGCAGGGCGTGCTCGCCCTCGCCCACGCACACGCCGTCGAAGTGGGGACAGGCGATGGCCAGCTCCGGGGCCAGGGTGGCGTGCTTGCCCCCCAGGATCACCGGCAGGTCCGGCCGCCAGGCCTTGGCCAGCGCCGCCAGCTCAGCGGCCCTGGCGGCCTGGTTGTAGACCGCGCTGATGCCCAGCAGCTCGGGCTGATAGTCCTCGAGCACCCGGCGAAAGCTCCGCAGGTCCGCCGCGGAGGAGACCAGGTGCACCCGCACCTGGTGGCCGTGCTGGCGCAAGAACGCCGACAGCGCCCCCAGCTCCGACGGGAAGACGAAGGGCACCAGGGTCTGGACGTTGGTGAAGGTGAGCAGGATCCGCACTGCACGAGCCTAACGCGACGGCGACGGCCTTCCCTGGAAGCGGCCTGCCCCGGTGGCCTCCCCCACCGTGCGCCGCGGGAGGGCGACGTTCCTCACGATTGCGGATACCATCCACCCTCCCCGAGCCCGGCGAGCGCAATGCTACGCGCCCTCCCAGCGCGCATCCCCATCACCATCTGGCGCATCCTGGTGCTGCTGGTGCTCAACAGCACCATCTTCATCCACTACTTCCTGTGGCACCACATGAAGTGGCGGGGCTCGGGCCACTCGGACCCCCGGGAGTTCTTCGAGTTCTTCCGCGACGGCGTCGCTCGGCCCTTCGCCGTCATCTTCCTGGTCATCACCCTGCTCACCCCATTCTTCGGGCGCTTCTTCTGCGGCTGGATGTGCCACATGGGCTCCTGGCAGGACGGCGGTCGCTGGCTGATGGACCGCAAGTGGCGCTGGCTGAAGCCCGCCCACTCCTGGGCCACCCTGGTGCTGCCGTTTCTGTGCCTCACCCTGCCCATGGTAGGCGCGGTGGTGTACTGGACCCAGCACGGCTTCCCCGGGGGGGTGCGGGTGACCACCTCGGACATCCCGGTGCTCGACGTGGGGGCCGACTGGTACACCGCCGGGCTGATCTTCCTGCTGGTGGCGGTCAACCAGGCCTTCTTCGGCACCCGGGCCATCTGCCGCTACTTCTGCCCCCTGGCCCTGTGGCTCAAGATCTTCGACTTCTTCTCCCGGATGCGGGTGCGCCGCACCAAGGACTCGGACTGCCCGGAGGGCTGCCTGCAGTGCAACACCCACTGCCGCATGGGGGTGGACGTCAACTACCAGGTCAACCGCTTCGGGCGGGTCAAGGACCTGCAGTGCATCAAGTGCGGCACCTGCACCGTGTACTGCGCCCAGAGCAAGCTCGAGCTCGGGCTGCGAAGCCCCACCGTCCCCATCACCCTGCGCAGCGACCACCCGCCCAACCCCCAGCCCTGGGTCCAGAAGCCCTACGAGTGGCTGATCATCGGGGGCGTGGGCGTGCTGGTGGTCGGCTCCTTCAGCCTGTTCATCACCCACTGGGAGCAGGCCATGGAGCAGTTCTGCCCCTACATGTGCGCGGTGTTTCTCTTCGCCCTGGTGCTGCGCTTGGTCTTCGGCAAGCGCGCGGCCTTCGCCCGGCCGCGGGCCCGCGACCACGAGGTCGTCAACGGCTGAACCCAGGCGCTCAGTCGTGGCGCCAGTGGACGGGGCCCCGAAGCTGCAGCGCCGAGCCCTCGAGCTGGGCATACCAGCGGTAGTTGCGCCCGGGGTCCAGCGAGGTGATCTCCACCAGGTGGAGCCGGACGTCGTGGGGCATCAGCAGGTACACCCGGTCGGCGGCGGGGGCGGGCCATTCGGCCTCGGTGATGGGATCGTAGGGGGGCGAGGCCGACTCGTCGGTCCCGCTGCCCTCGAAGATATTGGGACCCGACAGGGCCACCCAGGCCGTGTCGCCGTAGCGGAACGCCGACACCGTGGCCGCGAAGCGGGGCTGCCAGGGCAGCGGGAAGCGACGGTAGACGCTGGCAGCGTCGGCGGGCTGCAGATCGAACACGAGGGCACCGGGAGCGGGCTCGGCCTCGACGACGCGCAGCCAGGCGTCGTCCTCGACCCACGGCCGATCGAGATCGAGGGAGAGCAGCACGCTGGAGCCGAGATCCTCCGAGGCCTCGGGCGGCGGCGCAAGCTCCTGCTGCTCCAGGTAGTAGTGGTACTCGTCGCCGATGATCAGCTCGAGCAGGTGCTCACGCGCGGACGCCGAGCGCTGGGCGAAGCGCGGGTGGGACAGCGAGCCGAAGAGCTCCGCCAGGGGCTCCCGCGTGCCACGCAGGCGCCCCCACTCGGGCCGAGGCAGCAACCCCGGTCGCACCAGCTCGCGCTCCACCTCGAGGTAGGCGTCGCGCTCCTTCAGCATCCAGGGGTACTCGTGGTAGTAGCGCCCGTCGGAGGGGACCTCGATCCCGGAGGCCAGCCGCGCGCCGCCCCAGCTGACCGCCACCACCAGCGCCACCAGGCCTGCTCGCCACCACCAGGCTGGCAGGCGCGCCAGGCCCGCCCAGCCGCTGGCCACCGCCAGCAGGGCCAGGGGCGCCACCGGCGCCATGATGTTGAGCTTCTCCACCTGCATCCAGTTCTCGCTCACCGCGAACATCGCCAGGTAGGGCACCGCCCAGGCCGCATACGCCAACAACGGCCGCGGACGCCGGGCGACGAAGCCCACACCGATCAGGCTCACGGAGGTGAGCAGCAGGCCCATGCGCCCCAGCCACCAGCTGGGCATCCACAGCGACAGCGGCAGCGGGTTGAAGGGCGTGCGCACCACCTCGGGGAAGAACGGGAAGTTGAGCATGGCGGACAGCTGGAACCGCCAGCCGAAGAGCTTGTGGAGATGCGGGGAGTACTCGTCGAAGCTCTCGAAGGCGAAGGGGGAGCCGAACTCCACCTGGTGGCGCACCAGCCAGGGCAGCGACACCAGCGCCAGCGCCCCGGCATAGCGGGCCAGGTCCGCGTACCATGGCGAGGAGCGATCGGCGGAGCGCTTCACCAGCCGCGCCACCAGGAAGGGCCCCGCCACGCACAGCACCGCGACGTGC
>CAZHIK010000512.1:0-6801 GCA_964532635.1 uncultured Enterobacterales bacterium | reverse complement strand
CTCGTCGGAGAGGGTGGCGGCGTTGTGGCTGCCCACGGTGCAGCTGATGCCCCAGCGGCCCGGCATGACCCGGTTCAGGCTGGCCAAGCCGCGGTCCACCGCCGGGAAGCTGGCGCCGCCCCCCAGCAGGCCTCGGACGCCGTCGTGGACCTCGGGGCGGCCGTCCAGGGAGACCACGGTGTAGACCCGGTGCTCGAGCAGAAAAGCGCTGCGCGCGTCGTCCAGCAGGGTGCCGTTGGTGACCAGCATGCGGGAGATGCGGCGCGCCTCGGGCTGGGCCTCGACAGAGCGGCACAGGCGCTGCAGCAGCGACCATGCCAGCAGGGGCTCGCCTCCGAAGAAGGTGACCTGGGCCTCGAGGTCAGGCTCGGCCCGCAGCCGGCCCAGCAGGATCTCCATGGCCCGCTCGGCCACGGCCCAGGGCATGATCCCGCCCCGCTCACGTTCGTCGGGGCGCCCCAGCACGTCGCAGTAGCGGCAGCCCAGGTTGCAGCGGTCGGTGAGCACCATGTACAGCGACAGAGTGCGCTTCTTGTGTTGGCCGGACCAGGGTGGCTGCGCCGTCTCCAGCTCCGCGGCGTGCCGCGCGAAGAGGGCCGCGACGTCCGGGATCTCGCCCCGGGTGAGCAGCACCCGGAGGTCGGCTGTGCGCAGGTGGGCGGTGATCCCAGGGCTTCCCGGCAGGGGGATGCGGTGGAACGCCGGGACGCGCATGGGGATCAGAGCTCTTCCTCGAGGGTGTCGCCCAGGCTGCGGTAGAGCACGCACAGCGGGGGCTCGACGGGCTGGAGATCGGCGTCCATGGCTTCCATGGGGCAGCCGCCCGCGCAGGCAGGCAGCCAGCGGCAGCTGCGGCAGGGATCCCGCTTGCCGGGTGCGTTGTCCCGCATGGCTGCCGACAGGGGATGGTCCAGCAGGGCCTCGAGGGCCTCGAGATCGTGGATGTCGCTCAGCTTGCCCATGCTGCGGGAGCCGCGGGAGAGCAGCCCGCAGGGCAGCAGGTCGCCTCCAGCGCTGAGCCACAGCATGCTGTGGCCAGCCTCGCAGACCCGGTCGCGGACCTTGCGCTCCTTCATCCAGGTGGCGAAGTGGCGTGCGTGATCCGGCAGGGTCATCCAGTGGGCTCCACCACGGATCTCGGCCCGCACGGCGCGGCGATAGGCTCGGGCGTAGGCGGCGGCCCAGGCGGGCTCGATCCAGGGTGGCCCGGGCAGGCGCACCGGTCGCAGCTTGATGGGGCGGGGCGGCGCGTGGCCCCGCAGCTCGCTCCAGCTGTGCCGGAGCCAGGGCAGGGTGGCGGGCCCGTGGACCGCGCGCAGGCTGGCGGACACGCCGTGGCGGTGAAGCTCTCCCAGCCCTTGCCGCACCTGATCGTAGCTGCCGTGGCCCGCCGAGTAGATACGGTAGAAGTCGTGGCAGCCCGCGGGGCCGTCGAGGCTGATGGTGACGGCGACGTCCAGTCGGGCCAGCAGCTTGGCGAAGCGGCCGTCCACCAGGGTGCCGTTGGTGTTCAGCACGATGGTGACGTTGTCCAGGCCGCCCTCGGCGCGTAGCCTGGCGGCCTGGCGCAGGCCGTGGACCAGCAGCGCGCGGGTCATCACGGCGTCGCCGTCCGCGTCGAAGCTGAGCACACAGGGCTCGCCGTCCGCGTCACGGGCGGCCTCGAAGAACAGGGACACCGCTCGGGCCACCAGCTCGGGCTCGAGCTCGCGTCCGTGCTCGTCGGGGGAACGGAAGTGGCAGTAGCCACAGCGAAGGTTGCAGCGCTCGTTGAGGAGCAGCACCAGCTGTCGAAGCCGACTCATGGGTTCACCCACATTCTCAGAAAGGGCACCAGGCGCTCGATGGCCTGGTCCAGGATGTCGTCGTTGCGGTCGAAACACAGGCGGATGGAGCCTTCGCCCCCGGGCCCGAAGGCCGAGCCGGGGACCACCCGGACCCCGGCGTGCTCACGCAGCAGATCGGCCCGGGCGCGGCTCGAGCCGCCAAGGGAGGGAAACAGGTACAGGCCGCCCTGACAGGAGAGGGGATCGAGGCCCGGCACGGCCGCCAGGCCTCGCTGCAGGCGGTCGCGACGGGCTTGGCGTCGCTGACGCAGCTCGGAGGTGGCCTCGGCGCCCTGCTGCAGGATCCAGAGGGCGGCGTATTGGGCCATGGTCGAGGGACAGGCGTGGCTGGCCCTGAGCACGGGGGCGATGCGGGCGGCGATCTCCGCCGGAGCCACCAGCCAACCCACCCGCCAGCCGGCCATGGCGTGGGACTTGGACAGGCTGCGCAGCACCACGGTGTGGGGCGCCAGATCCGGAAAGCCTGCGGGAGAGATGTGGGGTGCGTCGTCGTAGACCAGGTCGTGGTAGGTCTCATCGGAGACGATGCACAGGCCTGGGTCGGCGGCCAGCAGGGTGCGGAGGTGGTGGATGGTGTCGCGATCGGGCTGTCGCCCCGTGGGATTGTCCGGGCAGGCCAGCAGCAGCAGGCGCGGCCGGGGGCCCGTCGGGAGGGCGCTCTGCAGCGACCAGCGAAGTACCCGCCGGCCCAGGGCCTCCACCGCGGCAGTGAAGCCTTGCCAGCCGGGGTCGGGGACCCAGATCGCGTCGCCCGGATCGCTGAGCGCCAGGATGCAGGCCACCAGGCCGGTGGTGGCGCCCGAGGTGATCATGACCTCGCAGTCGAGGTCCCAGCTCCCTCGGGTCTGGTCCTCGATGGCCCGGGCGGCCGCCTGGCGCAGGGAGGGCAGGCCCAGGGGGGGGGAGTAGGCCTCGCAGCCCGCACGCAGGGCGGCGTGGGCGGCATCCACCGCACCCTGGGGCGTGGGGCCCAGGGGCTGGCCCAGGGACAGGTCGATCAGGTCCATGGCGCCACGAGGCCTGGGTGTTGGCTCAGCAGGCTGGGCCAGGCCCGCTGAGGGGGCAGGTTGCTGGTGTCGAGCACCGGCACGCCGAAGCGCTGGGCCAGGGCCGAGAAGGCTTCGCAGTAGCGGCGGTGGTACGCCGGGGTGTTGCGGCGGGTCTCCCCCCGCGCGCTGACCCGGGCGCTGGTGGTGGCCGGATCGGCTCTGCACATCAGGGTGGGGGGTGTTGGATGCCAGTCGGCCCAGAGCTCTCGCGGCAGCACCGAGAGCATGGTGAGCCAGTGGCGGTCGAAGATCACTCCCGCGGGGTGCTGCGCCTCGAGCCGGGTCACGGCGGCCCGGGTGATGCGGGACAGGCTGGCGTACTCGCCCCGCTCCAGGCAGCGGTAGAAGGCGGCGGAGACCGCGCCGGTGAAGGGCCGCGCCACCACCCAGCCCAGCCGCCTGGCCAGCAGCCCGGCGACCGTGCTCTTGCCGGAGCCGTCGTGGCCGTCGATCACCAGGATGCGGGCGGTAGACATGGACTTCTGCTAACCCGGGGGGTCCAGCCGGGGTCAAGGGGGCCCGCTGGCGTGGCGAAAGCGGGCAGTACCCGGTACCTTCCCCGCCCTTCGCCCAGGAGGCCCCATGCGTGCTGCCGCCCTCGCCCTCTGCCTCGTGCTGCTCCCCGGCCTGGCCACCGCCAAGCGCAAGGACAAGAAGCGCGACCGCGACCCCACCGAGCAGGGCGTGGGGCCCACGGTCCAGCCCTCCAAGGACATCTACCTGCGCTCGGCCTTCGACACCGATCCCTCCACCTACATCGGGCGCTTTCTGCCCGAGGGTGGAGTGGTGGACGAGTCGTCCTCGGTGAGCACCCGCTGCTCCGAGCACATCGGCTACCGCAGCGTGGGGGGCGGCAACGTGCAGTACGACGAGCTGTTCGAGGCCTCCACCCAGGCCGCCATCAAGGTGGGCATGCCCGACGTCCTGGGCGTGGGGCTGGGGGCCAGCGGCGGGCGCGTGGTGCGCATCCAGTACCAGCTGGCTCAGAAGATGGTGGCCGAGATCGAGGACCCGGCGGCCTTCGAGGCCTGCTGCCAGGCTGCGCCCGACCAGTGCACCTCCCGCTACGTCGCGGAGTTCTTCGAGGGCACCGGGGCGGTGTACTACGCCCTGGGCGTCGAGGGCTCGGTGGAAGTGAGCACTGTGGCCGAGGGGATCGTCGGGGGCATCGACGTGGGCCACGGCATGGCCTGGGCGCGCTCCATCGAGTTCCCCGAGCCGGTCTACTTCGCCATGAAGACCGCCCCCAACCCCTACACCGGCGCCTCCCCGGTGGAGCCGGGCTGCGGCGACTGGGTCGACCAGCCCCCCCGCTCCTCCCTGGGTCAGTACTTCGTGGGACTGTCCGATCCCTTGCCCTCCGAGCGAGCGGCCCGCGAGGCCGCCTTGCTGGATGCCCGGCTGCAGGTGGTGCGCTGGGTGGAGCAGAGCCTCGAGAGCGCCAGCAGCAGCAGCACGTCCACCAGCGGCGAGCTGGGCGATCTGAGCGTCCAGCTGCAGCAGCAGGGCGCGGTCGAGGCCGCTAGCGGCGGCGTGGCAAGCTACGTCAAGGACCAGAACTGGTGTGTGAAGGCCTTGCCCACCCCCGCCGGCTACACCCACGTGGCCTACGTGCTCGCCTTCCTACCCGGTGACCAGGCCGAGGAAGCCGAGGAAGCGGTGCTGCGGGCGGTGCGGGAGCGCTGATGCGTCGGTGGTTGCCGGTCCTGCTTCCTGTGGCCCTGTTGGGGGCCGGGCCCGCCATGGGCGTCGAGGTCCAGGGCGTCGAAGCCTGTCCCGAGGTGCCGCCCCAGGGCTACCGCCTCGAGCGGGCCTACGGCAGTGGCCCGCAGGCCGAGGCCCTGGAGCAGGCCCGCTCCCGGGCCCGTCAGGCCATGCTCGAGCGGGTCTGCGCTGGCTACGGTGAGCTGCGCTGTGCGGCGGTGCAGCGTCACGTCAGCTCCTGGGGCGACGGCAGCTGGGAGCCGGTGGATCGCAAGGGCCGCGAAGGCACCGCCTGCGCCGCTGTGGTGGTCGAGGAAGCCTTCTTGGACCAGCTGGGCCGCGACTACACCCTCTTCGAGGCCAGCCTGGCTCAGCTCGTGGTGGCGCTGCGCGCCCAGGCTGGCGACACCCTGCTGGCGGTGGAACCGCCCACCTGGGAGTCCGGCTGCGTGGCCGGCGCGGTGGGCGCGGCCGTGGCGGGCGAGCTGCGCTCCCAGCTGGCCGGCACCCGGGTGGTGCCAGAGGGCCAGGGCGACCGCACGGCCACCGCCGTGATCAGCACGCTGAGCCCCGGCGCCGGCGGCGTGCGCCTGAACCTCAGCGTGCGTCCGGCCGATGGCGCGGCCGTGCTGTTGGGGGGCTTCACCTTCCCCGGTGATCTGTTCGGCGACGGTGCGGACGCGCTGGGCGCCTGCCGCGGCGACCAGGATCTGGGCCTGAGCGACGGCGAGAAGCTGGGCGACGGTGGGCTGCAGGTGGCGGTGGTGGTGGACACCCACGATGGGGTGGTCTGCCCCGGGGAGACCCTGCGTCCGGTGCTCATGGTCAGCCAGCAGGCCCGTGTCCAGGTCTACAGCGTGGCTCGCGACGGCTCCGGCTACCTGGTCTGGCTACCCCGCGGGGAGCCGGGCCGGGTGGGCGAGCTGATGGACCTGGGCGCCTTCTACGCCGTGGAGACCCCCGACCGTGGCGACGAGCGGCTGGTGGCCGTGGCCGTGCCCGCGGGGGGCTACTTCGGCAAGACCGAGGGCTGGACCGGCTTCTGTGCCCTGCCCGGTGTGTTTGGCCCGGTGCTCTACCCAGCCGGTGCGGCCATCGGCACCGCCTCTTGGCGGGTCCTACCAGCGGGGCTGGGGGGCTGTGCCGAGGACGCCGCCCGCCCTGTTGATCTGGCAGCCCTCGAGGCTGCATCGACCTGCGGTGAGTGAGTCATGACCCTTCCCCTGCTGCTTTCCCTCGTCACCCTGCTCCATGCCGCCTTCGCGGCCCCGATGCCGGACATCGACGAGCCCCTCAGGGCCGGCGTCAAGGCGCCCCACGACACCGCTGTGGTGGTGGGCATCGAGGACTACACCCACATCGCCGATGTACCCTGGGCCTCCCGGGACGCTCAGGCCTTCTACCGCCTGCTGATCTACACCATCGGCCTGCCCGCCTCCCGGGTGCGCCTGCTGGACTCCGGCGCCAGCCACGAGATGATCCGCGAGGCCCTGGCCGAGGCCGCCGAGCAGGCTGGCAGCATGGGGCGGGTCTGGTTCTACTTCGCCGGCCACGGCGCGGCGTCCAGTCGCGACGGAGAGCGCATGATCCTGGGCCAGGACGTGCGGGCCGAGGTGGCGGCCTTCGACAGCCGTGGGGTCACCCTCGCCGAGCTCGAGCAGTTGGCCACCGCAAACGGCAACCAGGCCGTGATGGTGCTCGACACTTGCTACACCGGCCGCGACCGCAGCGGCGCGTCATTGGTGGATGGCGGCCGCTTCGTGGTGCCCGCCTACGCCACCCGAGCCGAGCCCCGGGTGGTGGCCTGGAGCGCCGCCGGTCCCAACGAGCTGGCGCAGCCCATGGACCACGTCGGCCACGGTGCCTTCACCTACTTCGTCATCGGCGCCCTGCGGGGCTGGGCCGATGGGCAGCTCGACGGCCGTCGCGACGGCCAGGTCACCCTCGAAGAAGCCTCGCTCTACGTCAACGACGCCATGGCCGCAGCGCAGCTGCGGGATCAGCACCCGGCCCTGCTGGCCGAGCGCCCGGAGCGTTGGGTCCTGAGCGCCTCGGACAAGCTCGAGGCCCCGCCGGAGCTGGACGCCACCGCAGACCTGCGGCCCACGCCGCCGGTCTCGGGCGGTGACAGCTACCTCGACGCCCTCGAGGCCCAGGCCCAGGCCGAGCAACGCCTGGCCGCCGAGCGGGCCCGCCTCGAG
>CAZHIK010000511.1:0-6801 GCA_964532635.1 uncultured Enterobacterales bacterium | reverse complement strand
GTCACCGCCGGCCCCTACCTGCTGTGGCTCCAGGCGTTGCTGAACGATCCCGACAGCCAGATGTCCCTGGCCCACGTCACGGGCACCCGGCACACCTGGCCGTGGCCCAGCCTCAACCCCATGGTGGACGATCGCTACACCACCTACCTGCTGGACTACTTCGCGGTGGGCAAGGGTGCGCTGATCGTGCGCGAGGCCGGCTCCCGCTACCTGCGGGCCTTCAGCCTGGGCTTCGGAGCCCTCGCCCTGGCGGGGATCGGCCTGTGGGCCAGCAAGGGGCGCCGCATGGTGGTCGCCTTCTGGCTGCTCACCGCCGGCTTCTTCATGCTCGCCTCGGCGGGTCCCTTCCTGCCCATCACCATCGAAGTGGTGATGCGCGAGCCCTCCAACCCCATCTGGCTGGGCCTGTACAACTACCTGCCGGGCAGCTCCATGCTCCTCGAGCCCTTCCGCTACGCCATGGGGGCTGCTCTGTGCCTGGGCGTGGCCGCTACGGTGGGGGTGCTGTGCCTGCAGCGACGGGTGGGTCGCTGGGTGGGCTGGGTCGCCCCGTTGATCGTGGTGGCTGAGATCGCGGTGCTGTCCCCCGTGCCCCTGCCGCTGCCCACCGCCGATCTCGAGCCCGATCCGGCCTACACAGAGCTCGACAAGGTGCTGCCCCCAGGCCCCATCCTCGAGCTGCCCTGGTTCAGCCACGGCACCGACCGCTTCGAGCGGATCCATTACCTGAACCAGCTCGAGCACGGCCGATCCATCCCCGACCAGGTCATCGGCTTCCTGCCACCGTTCCTGGCCGAGAACAACTTCACCCGAGCCCTGATCTCCGCAGAAAAGCCGGGCGGTCGCATCGCGGCGGAGCCGCCGATCCAGGGCCGAGTCGAGGGCGACGCCCGCGCGTTCATCCAAGCCGGCTTCGTGGGGATCGTGCTCGACCCCGCCGCCTACCAGAGCCCCCAGCACGCAGACGTGGTCAAGGGCCTGCTGGCCCGCTTCGGCCAGCCGGTCCAGCTCCACGGCCGCCTGGTCTACGACCTCCAGAGGGCCCAGCCCTCCCACCAGCCCCCGCCAGAGGGCCCTCAAGGCAGGTAGGGATCCCCATCGTCCACCTTGCCAGACTCGCTCAGCAGCCGGCCCAGGGAGCGCTCGGCCGAGTAGACCCAGCTGCGACCCAGGATCACGCGGTTGCTGCGGGCGTAGGTCCAGTAGGCCCAGGTCCACTCCATCAGCACCACCACCCGGTTGCGGAAGCCGATCAGGAAGAAGATGTGGATGACCAGCCACAGCCACCAGGCCACGACGCCCGAGAAGCCCCACTTGCCGAACTGGGCCACGCCCCGGGCCCGCCCGATGGTCGCGACGCTGCCCTTGTCCAAGTACTCGAAGGCCGCGGTCGATTCCCGCGCCGCCAGGCGAAGGATGTTCTCGGCCGCGTGCTTGCCCATCTGGATAGCCGCCGGCGCCACGCCGGGGACCAGGCTGCCGTCTTCCTGCTCGAAGGCGGCGAGGTCCCCTGCCACGAAGACCTCGGGGTGGCCGGGGATGCTCAGGTCCTGCTTCACGGTCACCTGGCCGCGCCGGTTCAGGGGCACACCCAGGCTGGCTCCCAGCCGGGAGCCGCGCACACCCGCCGCCCACAGCACCGTGCGAGCCTCGATGCGCTCACCCTCGAGCTGCACCCCGGTCTCGTCGATGTCCATCACCCGCGCGCCGGTGCGCACCTCGACTCCCAGGGAGTTCAGCTGGTCGGCGGCCTTGACGCTCAGCTCGGGGCGGAAGGCACCCAGGATGCGGTCGCTGCCGTCCAGTAGCACCACGCGGGTCTCCCGGGGATCGAAGTTGCGGAAGTCCCGGGCCAGGGTGCGGTGGGCGATCTCGCCCAGAGCGCCGGCCAGCTCCACCCCGGTGGGCCCCGCTCCCACCACCACGAAGGTGAGCCACTCCCGTCGCCGCTCGGCATCCGTCTCGCGCTCGGCCGCTTCGTAGGCCAGCAGCACCCGGCTCTGGATCTCGAGCCCGTCCTCGATGCTCTTGAGCCCGGGAGCGTGCCGTTCCCACTCGAGGTGGCCGAAGTAGTCGTGCTTCGCGCCGGTGGCCACCAGCAGGTAGTCGTAGCCGATGCAACGATCCGACAGCCGCACTTCGCGATCATCGGTGTCGATCTCGCGGACCTTGCCCATCAGCACCGTGAGGTTGCGCTGGTTGCGCAGGATCTTGCGAATGGGGGCGGCGATGTCGGAGGGCTGCAGCCCCGCCGTGGCCAACTGGTAGAGCAGGGGCTGAAACAGGTGGTGATTGCGCCGATCGATGAGGGTGATGCGCACCGGGGCGTCGCGCAGGCTGCGGGCGGCGTACAGGCCTGCGAAGCCTCCACCGACGATCACCACGTGGGGGATGCGCTCGAACTTGGGCATGGGATCTCCGGCACAGGGGTTCGGGTGCTCGGTGGTGACGATGTATCCACCGGATTCGATCCCCGACATATGGGCCACATTACGGGAAGCGCAGCCCGTCGCCTCCCGAGACGATGGCCGCCTACTGCGCCTGGCCTTGGCCCCGGTTTTCGTCCACCAACTCGCCTCGGTCCAGGTCGATGGTCATGCCGAAGCGCATCTCACCGCCCTCGCGGCCCCCCGGGGGATCGAGCTGCAGCTGGATCACCGCCTCGGTGCAGCAGAACTCGAAGGCGTTGTGCTCCATCAGATCGTAGTCGGGACCGCCCGTGAGCACCTGGACCTCGCGCACGGTGCCGTACTGGTTCCCCGTGTCACGGGGCTCGGCGCTGATGGTGAACTCGAGCAGGGCGCGGGTGGGGAGCTCCGGATCCTCGGCGCGGTGCTGCTCGAAGCACTCGCGGAAGCTGTCGGCGTACTCCTCGATCACGTAGTGGGCCAGCTTGCCCGAGCCAGCGTAGCGGGTGCGCTGGGTGCCAGGCGGCAGGTTGCTGGGGCCCCGACGATCGGGATCGATGTCGTTGGGCCCCGCCTGGATCTGCGGCAGGTGGACCGCGGGGCTCACACCCGGCCGCTCGCGGATCGGCAAAGGCTCAGTGCGGATACGGGCAGGGGTGACCGACCCCCCAGCGACCGATGCCCCACCATCGTCCCCGGAGGGCTCGGGAGAACGCAGCATCCACCAGGTCAGCAGAAACAGACCCAGGACAGCCAAAACAACCAGAGGGAGGCGGCGCTTCATGCAACACTGCTATCCCATCGCTCGGTGTGACGGTCGAAGGGGGGCGACAAGCGCGCCGCGGAGCGCTACCCTCGTCAGTCTGGACATACCGTTTCATCCGCACGACATGGCAACCATCGTCAACACCGAGATTACGCTGCGGACGGCCAGGGGGGTCGTGGCGCTGGTGCTGCGCGAGGTCGGAGAGGAACTCTTCACCGCCGAAGGCGAGCACAACCTGCGCTCTGGACGCCAGGCCGACTTCCAGTTCGCCCTGCCAGGAGCCCACGCCAACCTCCGCGGCGAGGTGGAGATCGTCAAGGTCGTCAAGCTGGCCCTCGGCCCCAGCCGCACCACCCTGCGCATCGTCGAGATGAACAAGAACCAGCGGGGCATGCTGCGCGAGTGGCTGGCCGAACAAGCCCTTCTCGAAGCTGCCCAGCAACCTGCGCGCAAGCGTCCTCCTCCTTCGGTAGAAGAGATCAGGGGGATGCGCAGCGGATCCCTCACCTCCGAGATCGCCGATCCGGAGTCGGGCATCGGCCGGCAGGCCATCAGCGAAGCGATCACCGCGGATCCGGACCGTCACGGCGGACGCCGCAAGCGCCTGCGTCGCGGCATCCAGGCCCGGCGCGGCCAGGACGACTCCGGTGGGCCCTCCCAGCGCAAGCGACGCCGGGTGGAGGTCAAGGTGGCGGCCTCGGCCACCCCACCCATCGTGATGGTGCGCTTCAACGACCCCGAGCGCTATGTCACCTACTACTGGAAGCACCTCCACCGCGACGCCCTGCAGGTTCGCTTCGCCGACTGCGAGCTCGAGCGCAACACCCGGGTCAACGTCCGCCTGATCCTGCCCGGGGGCACCACGGTCAAGTGCGCGGGCCACGTACGCGTGGTCAACGCCAACGGCTTCGCCCTGAAGCTCGAGCTCGACGACAAAGCCCGCGCTTCCCTCGAGCTCACCGCAGGTCCCCGCCCCCGGGCGGTATAGCGAGCACGTCGGGAGACAGTCCGGTTTCCGTTCGGGAAACCGATACAACACCTGTTCGTGAGTGCGCTCACCAAAGGGATATGGCCCCAATTTCGAGACACCTCGTTTCGAGAACAAAGGCTATTTCCTGTAGGTGGCGCTGAAAGGTCCGTGAAATCGGGCTGCGAAACAAAAGAACCTATTTTTCGTCAAAAGCTGAACGGGATCTACCATGACTGCACGCGCTCGCTACAAGATGGGGACGGTCACCCGACTGACGGGGCTCTCCGCGGGCCTGCTCCGGATCTGGGAGCGCCGCTACGACATGGTCGAGCCCCACCGCACCGAAGGTGGACACCGCATGTACACCCAGGACGACCTGCGCCTGCTGCTGCACGTCAAGGCCCTGCTGGACGACGGTGCCAGCATCGGTGAGGTCGCCCAGCAGGGGCGCGAGTCCCTGCTGCAGGAGGCGAGGCTTCGGGAGTCCCCCGATCCCCAGGGGCCCATCGAGCTGCCGGTGCCACCGCGGGCCCGCAGCGCCATCGAGCGCTGGCGGGGCGCCCTGGCGGATGCCGCCCAGCGGATGGACGTCACCGGCATCGAGCGGGCCCTGGACGAAGCCTTCGCCTCCTTGAACGCCGACGTCGTGGTCTACCAGGTGCTGCACCAGGCCACCCACGAGATCGGGGACCGCTGGGCCGACAGCCGCCTGTGCGTCGCGGGCGAGCACCTGGCCACCGCCGTGTTTTCGAGACGCATGCTGCAGCTGCTGGCCCAGGCCAGGGGCATCCGCCCCGACTCCCCAAAGGCCATCGTGGCCTGCCTCCCCGACGAGCTCCACTCCCTCGGCGCCCTGGTGCAGGCCTGGGAGCTGTCACGCCAGGGCTACGACGTCACCTGGCTGGGGGCGTCTCTGCCGCTCGAGTCCCTCGAGAAGGCGCTCGAGGTGACCCGTCCCAGCGCCGTCTACCTCAGCGTCACCATGCCGGAGCACTACCAGCGCGCTCGCCAGCCCCTGGCGAGCCTGGTCGCCCGCCACGGCGGACGCGTCTGCTGGTTCGTCGGCGGCCACGGCGCTCCCCCCGAGGACCGCCTGCTCCAGGATCTCGACGTGGGGCTGGCCCCAGAGCTCATCGAGGGCGAAAACCCCACGGTGTCCCACGGGGAGAGCACGGCCCGGGGCTGACCGCGCGCCTGATCCTCGACGACCCCGTCGGGCCGCAGCTATGCTCCTGATCTTCGACGGAGGAGCGCCATGGGCCGCAGACGCCGCAGTCAGCGCAGGATCTTCGAGCGCTTCCTCGAGAAGGAGTACGACCGCCGAAGGCTGCTGGGGCTGTCCCTGCAGGTAGGGCTCGGCACCTACTTCGCCGCTCACCTCTCCCCCACCCTGCTGGGCTGTCGCCCGCCGGTGGACAGCGGATCCCCTGCCCCGCCCGCAGACACCGCAGACACCGCAGACACCGCAGACACCGCAGACACCGCAGACACCGGCGCGAGCGGAGCCGACCACACAGTGGGCATCGGGGGCGGCGACAGCGCGCTGGCCTGTGCCGAGCGGGCCCTGGCTCTGGCCGGGGGCCTGAGCTTCGTGCAGCCCGGCCAGACCGTCTTCCTGAAGCTCAACGGCGTCAGCGAGCACAGCTACCCCACCACCACCAACCCCGATCTGCTGGAGTGGCTGGTGGCCCGCCTTGCCGAGCAGGGAGCGGGTGAGGTGCGGTGCGGGGACGGACCATGGCTCGCCGCTCCCGCCAACGCCCTGAGCGCCAGCGGTCTCGCCGCTGCCGCCGAGCGGGCAGGCATCCAACTGCTGGACTTCCGCGACGAGGTGGACTGGGTGGAGATCCCCACCGACCAGGCTCCGGACTGGCCATCGTGCATGCGCCTCCCCGCCGCGCTGCTCGAGGCCGACCACATCATCAACCTGCCCACCCTCAAGACCCACTTCATGGCCGGGGCCACCATGGCCATCAAGCTGCTGGTGGGTGCCACCCATACCGACGACCGCAGGGCCTCCATGGGCCCCCACGACGAGCGCCTCGAGCGGCAGATCGCACAGATCAACGCCCACGTCACCCCCACGCTGTCCCTGCTCGACGGGTTCGAGGCCTGCGTGGCCGGGGGCCCGATGCCCGACAGCAACTGGGAGCAGCGACAGCTGCGCACGGCCCTGGCATCACGGGATCGCGTGGCCATCGATGCTTGCGGGCTGGCTGTGCTGCGCTGCTTCACCAATGAGCAGCGCCTGCTCGACTACGCGAATCCCTGGGACTTCGAACAGCTGCAGGAGGCCATCGCCCTGGGGCTGGGATGCAGCGCCCTGACCGAGGCCGAGCTGGGCTTCGACGGCGTCGATGCCGATCTACAGGCCGCCGTGCTGGCGGACGTGGTCGGGGGCTAGCGCCAGGGGCGGGAGCGGGCGAGCTGAGCCTGGGCCTGGAGCAGCGGCTCCGCGCCGCCCGGCTCGGCCCTCACGAACCGATCGGTGCCGAAGAGGTCTCGCAGCGTTGCGGCGCCGACGGAATCCTCCATCAGATCCTCGAACGCTCCGATGAGGCTGCCACGCAGCTGACGGGAGGTACCGGGCCAGGCGCAGATGACGTCGGTGGGGGTGGGATCGCAGACCATCAACACCCGCATCGCCACCGGGGGCG
>CAZHIK010000510.1:0-6808 GCA_964532635.1 uncultured Enterobacterales bacterium | reverse complement strand
CTTCGTGCAGTTCTGGCGCAACTCCGGCAGCGGCCACTCGGTGATCTTAATCGCCTGGGAGACCGACGGCGACGGTGACATCACCGGCATGTACTACTGGTCCTGTCAGGGCAGCACCGACGGCCTGGGCTACGTCAGCGAGTACTTCGGCAGCGGCGGGTCCTACATCGACCCCTCCTACCTGTTCGTGGGCAGGGCGTGGATGCCCGAGGACTGGCTGCCCTGGTGATGAGGCGCGCTCGCTCGAAGCCGGGTCCCTACCAGGCGCGGCGGCGGTGGGCGTCGAGCCAGGAGGCGACGGCGGGTCCTGTGGCCGTGCTGGCCACCCGCCCCTGAACCAGGTCAAGGTGGGCGCAGGCTTCGGCCAGCACCAGGCTGCGCTTGCCACCCTCGCCCATGTAGTCCAGCACCCGCACGGCGGCCTCGGGTTCGCAGACCGAGTCCCCGTGGGAGGCCACCACCAGCAGTGGCAGGTCGTGGCCTCTCAGGGCCTCGAGGTAGTCGATCCGATCATCCTTGTCGCAGAGCACCCCTGTGGACACCCAGCGAGACACCTGGCGCACCAGGCCGCCCCGGAGGTCCTCGACGCCGTGGTTGAGCACCCCGCGCATCACGGGCCCGGCGATGCCTCCACCGCTGAGGCGCTGTCCGAGGGCGCCTTCACCGTCCGCGCGTGCGCCGGGTGAGAGTAGACGTAGCAACTGGCGGCTGGGAAGGCCCAGGCCCTGGGGCAGCAGGCGCGCCACCATTCCTGCGATCCTGGCGGTGCTGCCGGGGCTCGGGAAGCGCACCGCCGACCCGAGGCAGGCCGCCGCGAAGACCGGAGCGTAGGGATCCTGGGCGAGATGGATGTAGAGCAGCTGCCCCCCGAAGCCGTGCCCCACCCAGCCGACCTGGCGGTGGCCGGTGCGCTCCAGGACCTGTGCGATGGCTGCGGGCACGTCCTGGGCCGCGATGGTGTCGGCGTCGTAGACCTTGGGGTGACGTGGCGGGAAGGCCGAGGCGTCGGCCCGGTGCTCGAGCAGGTAGACGTCGAAGCCCCAGGCGTGGAGAAGTCCGATGATACCGCCGCCGCCGTAGTCCAGGCTGAGGCGGTTGAGCCCGAGCCCGTGGGCCAGGATGACGGGCTCACCCGGCGCACCGGGTGGGGGAGGGCAGCGGAACAGGAAGCACTGCCAGCCGTCTTCGGTGCGATAGGGCACCCGCTCCGCGGCGGCTGGCGCGGGTTCCTCCACGAAGCGCTCGCGCTTGCGCGGTGCCAGGCAGCTGTGGGCCACCGTCAGCGCCAGCTTCAGGGAGCGTGCACCCAGCGGGGCGGAGGGCCGTGCTGGGAGGTGGCCGCGGCGGACGTCGGGGAGCTGGAGGGCCGGAGTTCCCATGGACGCGAAGGGAGAGGCCGGAGGAGGACAGAAGGACTGGGGGCGACAGCGGGAACCATCCAGCGATCGGCTTCACCCATGCCGACCGAGGAACGAGCGGGAACGTCAACCTGAGGGCAAAAACGTCGACTCCGAAAACGGCGTCCAGTCCAGTCTGTCCAACCTCCGGGGGGAGAGGGGAGGTGCCGAGCCGTTGGCGCCGGCGCCTTTCTGGTTGGAGTCTCACCAAAAGCGTGGAGAATATCAAGGCCTTGGGAAGAACATTGAAACCAGATTCGGGGTAAAGCCTTGACTTGTCAATGTTTTTTTCTCCGCTTTTTTTTCGCCTCGGCCGGCACGCCGAGTGGCGCGCGGTCAGGCGCGGTGCGTCGTCCCCCGTCGAGGCATCCGCGGGCTAGAAGTTGTGGTACTCCTTGACGTCGGCCCGGGCGACGAGATCCTCGATCCAGTTGTTCATGAACTCCATGCGCTGCATGGTCTCGATGCGCGGCGCGAGGGCGGGCAGTTCGGTCTCGAGGCGCTCGGGATCGGGCTCGCTGCGGTCGGCGACCTTGGCCACCAGCCAGGCCCCGGGCACGTCGATGACCTGGTCGAGGATCTGTCCCTCCTGCGCGTCCTCGAGGGCCTCGCGGAGCTCATCGATGGGACCGAAGGCAGCAATGCTGGGGTTGGCCAGGGTGATGGGGCCTTCGGGCAGCACGCTGATCTCCTGGGTGGCCAGCAGCTCGGCCGGGATCTCGCCGGTCTCGGCCCACACGGTCTGGAGGTCCTTGGCGAAGGCCTCGGCCAGGGTGGGGGCCTGGCGCTCCTGCATCAGGATGCCGGCGATCTCGGCGCGGGCGTCCTTTTCGTCGGTGGTTTCTTCGGGCAGGACCTCTTCCACCATCAGCAGGTGCAGGCCGCGGGAGGTGCGAGCGGGCAGCCGCAGGCCGGGATCGCCGAGGGGGGTGTCGGGGCCGCCGAAGATCGCGTTTCCCAGGGCGGTGTCGAGCTGGTCGTAGCGCACCTCACCCAGCAGGCCGCCGTTTTCGGCGCTGAGGTCCTCGCTGTACTTCTTGGCGAGCATCGAGAAGTCGGCACCGGCGTCGAGCTCGGCGCGGATGGCGGTCATGCGCTCGCTCAGGAGGGCCTCGTCCGTTTCGTCTTCGCCGGCCTTCAGCAGGATCATGCGAGCCTTTGCCCGGGTGGGCTTGTGGAAGCGCGACTCGAAGTGCTCGTCGTACCAGGCGCGGATCTCGGGCCGGTTCTCGGCGATGAAGGTCTCGATCTCGGCGTCGGATGGATGAACGTCGTCGTAGAAGGACAGGGCGCGCACGGTGACGAGGTCGAGCTGGAAGGAGGTCATCTCGGCGAACCAGCGCTCGCGGATCTCCGCTTCGTCCACCGTGGTGGCTTGCATGGCGACATCGCGCAGGCGGGACAGGACCAGCTCGTCGCGGATGTCGGTCTCGAACTGGGCCTGGGTGGTCCCATAGCGCTTGAGGTAGCGAACGTAGAGCTCCTGGGAGTACTCGCCGTCTTCGTCCAGGAAGGCCTGGCTTCCGAGGATCTCACGTGCGACCTCTTCGCCGCTGACCTCGATGCCGAGGCGGTCGGCTTCCTGGAGCATGACCTCGCGGGTGATGAGGCCCTTGACCACGTTGCGGGCCAGCTGCCGGTGCTGCTCTTCGGTGAGGCTCTTGTCGTGTGCATCGGGATTGCGCTTCATGGCCTGGTGGTAGCGCGTGTCGGTGATGCGCTTGCCGTCGACCGTGGCGACCACCTGCGAGGTGTTCATGTTGCCAGTGCCGATACCCCAGAAGACGAACACCACCACGATGATGCCGAGCACCACGCGCATGGCGCCGCTCTCGGTGCCTCCGCGGATCTTCTCCATGAGGTTCATGGGAGCTCCTGAACGAATATTGTGAAGCCGGGGCTTTGGGCCTGCCTCCGGTGGTGGCGCCTCTTAGCGCGTTCCGAGGGGATGGTCGACGGACGAGGATCGGGTCAGCGCCAGAGGGTCTCCGTGGTGTCCCGGTCGAGCTTGTTGCGCTCGTAGCGCTTCTTCGCCTTGGGTAGCCACTCCCGCAGGTTTTCTTGCCTGTCGTCGTGGGAGGGATGGGTGGACAGGAAGGCCGGTATGGCGCTTCCCGAGCCAGCACTCTCCATGCGCTGCCAGATCTTCACGGCCTGCTTGGGGGGATAGCCAGCCCGCGCCATGTACATCATGCCCATGATGTCGGCCTCGCGCTCGTGCTTGCGGGAGAAGGGCAGCACCAGCCCTACCTCGCTGCCTACGCCCACCGCTGCCAGGATGATGGCCTGCTGCTCCTGGGACAGCTCGGTCTTGTTGTCCATGAACAGGTACAGGCCCGCCAGCCCGCCCAGGACCGCGAGCTGCTGGGACAGTCGCTCGGAGCCGTGTCGGGCCACGACGTGGCCGGCCTCGTGAGCCATGATGAAGGCCAGGCCCGCCTCGTTCTCACACACCGGCAGGATGCCGCTGTAGATGGCGATCTTGCCTCCGGGGAGCGCCCAGGCGTTGATGGTCTCGCTGTCGCGCACCAGGGCGTACTCCCAGTCGTAGCGGTCACTGCCCGCTGCTCGAGCGATGCGATCGCCCACGTCCTGGACGGTCTCGTGCTTCTCGCCCTTCCGAGTCACGGCCAGGCTGGCCAGCGTGCTCTGATAGGCGCTGGTGCCCAGGGGCAACATGATGGCGTCGGGGATGAGGTTCATCTGCCGGCGCCCGGTGATGGGCACCTTGGTGCAGGCCAGGACGACCCAGGTTGCCAGGACCAGCCCCATGGACCAGGTCAGCAGCTTGCGCATGCTCACTCCTTCACGGCCAACCGCGCGTGAGCGGGGGGTGCTATGTTTCCAAGACATCGGCTCTATACCACGGAAGCTCCGCCATGCTCGACTCCGTCTCCGGTCTCCTGTCCCAGGAGCTGGCCATCGATCTCGGCACTTCGAATACGCTCTACTGCGCCTCGGGTCGGGGCGGCGTTTGCCGAGAGCCGACCGTGGTGGCCTTCCGTGAGGACGAAGCTGGTGCCCGGGTCCCACTGGCCATCGGCACCGAAGCCAGGGCCATGCTCGGACGCGCGCCCTCCGCGGTCCAGGTCGTGCGCCCGCTCCGCGACGGCGTCGTCGCCGACTTCCAGGCCACCGAAGAGCTGCTGCGCCACCTGCTGGTGCGCGCCCACGGTCGCAAGCCCTTCGTGGGCCCGCGGGCGGTGATCTGCATTCCCTTCGGTACCACCGAGGTCGAGAAACGCGCCGTACGCGAGTGTGCCGAGTCCGCAGGGGTGCGCACGGTCCAGCTCATGGAGCAACCCCTGGCAGCCGCCCTCGGAGCGGGTCTCCCCCTGGCTGCTCCCGAGGGCAACATGGTGGTGGACGTAGGGGGCGGGACCACCGAGGTGGCGGTGATCTCCTTGGGGGGCATCGTACACTCCAAGACCATCCCCGCGGGCGGTGACCGTATGGACGCCGCCATCATGGAGCGGGTTCGCTCCGAGCACGGCCTGCTCATCGGACCGTGCACGGCCGAGGAGATCAAGCAGAGGGTCGGAGCGGCCGCCCCCGGCGCCCGTCAGGCGGCCATGCCGGTCGCGGGACGGGACCTCGAGCGGGGTTTCCCGCGCCGCGTCACTCTGCGCTCGGAGCAGGTCGTCGAGGCTCTGGCGCCCCTCGTGGACCACATCGTGAAGGCCATCGTGGCCACCCTCGAGCGCACCCCCCCCGAGCTGGCCTCCGACATCGTCGACACCGGCATCCTCCTCACGGGAGGCGGCGCGTTGCTGTGCGGCCTGGACGAGGCCATCGGGCAGCGCACCCAGCTCCCGGTGGTGCTGGCCGAGGATCCCTTCTCTACCGTGGTCCAGGGGGCGGCCATGGCCCTCGAGAGGTCCGAGGAGCTCGGTGGGCTGTTCATAGCCTGAGGGCCGAGGCCTGGCGGGCTATTCGTCCTTGTCTTTGCGCCTGAAGCGACCCAGGAAGGAGCTGAGGGGGGACGGGGTGGGCTTGGCCTCGGTGCGCATGGCGGCCAGACGTAGCTCCCGCTGGGCGTCACGGTTTTCGGGGTTGGCCTGGACGGCTTTCTCGAACTGCACGAGGGCCTTGTCCTCATCGCCGCCGGAGAGGCGGAGGATGCGCCCAGTGGTGTAGTGGAAGTCGGAGGCCTGGTGGTTGGTCTCGGGTGTGAGCTCTCCGATGATCTTCAGCGCCTGCTCGGCGGGCATTTGCTTGGCCAGGAAGGCCGAGTACGCGTGCATGAAGGCGTAGGTGGGGTTGAGGGGGTCCTTGGTGTGGGCCTCGTGGAAGCAGGCCTCGGCGATGACGTAGTCGCGGTTGCGGAACAGCCTCTCGCCCTTCTTGAAGGACATCTTGGCCTTGGTGCGATCGCGATCGGTCACGTAGGGGGTGCCTTTCTGTGCGCACCTGTTGCGCTCCCAATGCTCTTCGGCCACTCGGCGCTTGCGGAGGCCTTCGATGGCCTCGCTGAGCAGGGAGAAGACGTCCTCGGCAGCGTCCCTGACCTCGGGCGTGGCGTCGCCCTGGGTGTCGGGATGGTAGCGCCGTGAGAGCTTGTGGAAGGCCTCGTCGGCTTCCTTGGGCGTCGGCTTGGCGTCGGCCTCGCCAAGCCCCAGGCGCTGGTAGAAGTTCTGCACGCGCAGCTTCTCGGCCCGCTTGCGCAGCTTGGCGACCTGCTGTTCGGGCCGCGGAGCCTCGGGCGGCACGCTGCGGCGGTCGCCCCCCGAGCTGCGGTCCGGGGATCGGCTGAGCTCGGTGGGTCGGGTGCTGTCGCGGCGTCGCTGGCGACGACGCGGAATCCTCTGGGTGTCCTCATCGGTCTGGAGGGCGGGCTCGGGGAGGTGGAGCAGGCCAACCTGGTGAAGCATGAACACCCGGTGGAGCACCTCTCGCCGACGCGCGCTGTTGCCGCGGGTGGCGCGAGCCACCAGGTCCTGGAAGGGAGGGCGGGTGCGGGCGAGGTTGAGCACGCGCAGGGAGAGCGCGTCCAGCCCCAGTCGCCGCTCACCGGTCCCCGCGGGTAGCAGCACTGCGATGGGGTCTGCGGGCTGGGCCTGTAGCAGATCACGCCCCAGGATGGGGGAGCCAGCGGTGTACAGGCCGTGGGAGAGCATGGCGATGAGGCTCCACGGCAGGCGGAACCCGGCGCCTTCTCCGCTGGCCTCGACCTTGAGCGAGAGGATGCCGATGTCGTTCAGGCACCAGCCTGCCAGGGCCTTGCCGATGCCCTTGCAGGCTTCTTCGAGCACCGGCTCGAGGGTCTGGCCCGATGCCATCGCCTTGCCGATGGCCTGCTCCAGCTCCGCTTCGTCGGCCAGCTCGGGGACCAGGGAGGCGAGCAGGCCCGGGACGCCCTCCACCCGCCCCAGCGCGCCGTCCCGGATGCCGAAGCGATGGGTGAGCTCGCC
>CAZHIK010000509.1:0-6814 GCA_964532635.1 uncultured Enterobacterales bacterium | reverse complement strand
GATCCCGGGCCGTTCCAGCCCCGCGAGCCAGCCCAGGAAGAAGAGCACCACGGGAGCGAAGGGGAGCTGCGGCAGCGCGGCCGGGTAGCCTGGGCCCCCCGCAACGACGAAGGGCACCGAGCTGCGCAGCTCGGGCTCGGTCGCGGTGAGGGCTGCCAGATCCAGGGGCAGGCCAGCTTCGATCAGCTGCTGGCAGCTCGCGGCCTCGAGGCCACACAGCCCCCCGAGCCGTTCGAGTAGAGGCCAGGGATCCACACGGCCGGAAGCCTTGGTCAGGACATGCAGGACTGGGGACAGGTCGGACATCGAACACCTCCGTTGGGACGGAGGGGACCAACGCAAGGGTCGTGCCAAGAGCCGTTCCCGTCGCTGACGGCGTCGAGGTGTCGAAACGTCGAACCTTCGACGGGCGGATCGTCGAAACTTCGACACCCCTGACGGACGAAGGGCTGTCGTGCCCGTCCACCCGCTCGCTCTGCTCGGGGTCGACGGTACCCGTAGCCGCGCGGTACGGCGCGGCTACTCCAGGTTCTGGAGCACCTGCTGGCCCACGTCGATCGTGCGCTGCGCCTGCACGACCACGCCGGTGGAGGTGTTCTCATCGACCCGCACGATGACCACACGCGCGGTGACCGATGGCGGCAGCCTGGGATCGTCCTTCTTGCGGTCGAGGTACTCGTCGCGCCGCTGGACCACGTAGAAGCTGTCGCCCACGCGCACGCCATCGGCGCGGCCGCGATCGAGGAAGACCACCTCGTGGGTGCTGGCGGTGTCGGTCTCGAGCTTGTGGAGCCGGGCGACGATCACACCCTCGAGGCTGCCATGGGGCTCGGAGACCTCGAGCTCCATGTGGACGGGTACCCGCACGGAGACCTGATCACCACGGACGATCTCGGCGAAGCTGCGACGCACCACAGCGGTGGCGATGTCGTCCTGGATGTAGAGGATGCGGGCTTCGCCCACGACCTCGTACAGCGCGCCGTAGCGTGCGCGGCCTTCCGGGTGCTTCACCTTGCGCGCCTTGCGGTGGAGGATGCTGACCACGTCTCCACAGTCGGCGTAGCTGGGATCGTCGAGCTCGAGGTAGATGATGTTGTGCTCACCCTGGGCCAAGGCGGCTGACTGGGCCTTGTAGACGGTTCCCAGGATGTCCGCTTCGCGGCTGTCCTCGAGGATGCCCGGCGCGGTGTACAGGGCACTGCCGAGGTGCTCGGTGAAGCGCAGGTCCGGCCCGCACTCGACCTCACCCTCTTCGAACTGGACCGTGGGGGTGACGTAGCCCTCGTAGATGGAGATGTCGCCAGGCTGAAGCGACATGTCGGGCGGATCGAGATCCGTGCCCGGTACGAAGGCGATCACGTTGCCCGGATAGATCCAGTGCGGGTTGGTGATCTGCTCGTTGATGGACCACAGGCTCGGCCAGTTGTCGGGCTTGCCGAAGAACTTGCGCGAGATGTCCCAGAGGGTGTCGCCCGGCTGGATGATGTACTGGTCGGGCAGGTTCGCGCTGGCTTCGGGGCTGAGGCCTGTGATGCGCAGGACGTCCTGCGCCTGTGCCTGGTGGGACAGACCGGCCAGCAGTGACAGCATGAGCAAGGAGGTCACGACGCTCTCCCGGTTAGATCGGAAACCATCCTATCCTGACTGCGCATGATCGCGCAGCTGACGATGAAATGCAAGTGTCGGGCCACGGGTTCAGGGTGCCTGGACCACGATCGCGTCCTCGACCCCCAGCCGCTGCACCAACTCCTGGCGCCCCTTCTGGGCCGATGACTGGCTCCGATAGCCCCCGACCCGCACGCGGTGCCGAGTCTCGCCCCGCACCATGGCAGCCTGCCGGTAGGCATCGATGTCCAGCTCTGCCAGCTCGGCGATGTGGGCGTCTGCTTCTTCGACGCTGACGTAGCTCGCGAGCTGTACGGCCCAGCCCGAGCCGGGAACGTCGCCCGCGGTGGGCTCGACCTCGGGGGGTTCCGGGGCCTCCCGCCCCGGGAGCACAAGTGCCGCCGCCGGCGGAGCCTCGACCTCTTCTTCGGGCACCGGGTAGGTCTCTCCCACCGCCAGGGTACCTGGGAAGGACAGCGCGCCGTCCTGGGGATCGTCCACGTCGAGGGCCTCGAGGCGCGCCAGCAGCTCGTCCAGGGCATCCCCCCTGACGTCGTCACTCACCAGCGCCTCGTTGGTGGCCTCGGCCTCGGGAACCGAGGCCTGGCTGCGCCCGAACAACAGGCCCACGAAGAAGGCCAACACGCCGATGAAGAACATCACCAGCGCCAGGGCCCAGAGGTGCCCCTGGGTGATCCAGATCTCACGCTGACGGGTCCGGGTGCCGAGGTCTCGCATGGGCTCCAGTGTATAGACTTGCTATGTCAAGAGCAATACCTCAGAAACCATCCATGAGATCGAGCCCCGGGACGGCGAGGTCGTCCCCCCAGGTCTCCACCTGCACGTGCCGCTCGACCATGGGCGCGAGGTGAAGATCCTCGATGCCATCGAGCATGGCGCGCAGGCTGGCTTCCACCTGCCGGCCATCGGAGCCGACCACGCCCAGGGCGAGCACCGCGCGGCGCGCTTCGTCCTGCGAGCCGATCTCCGCCACGCTCACGTTGTGGCGCGAGCGGAGCCGATCTCGGACCCGCTGGACCACCCGTCGCTTCTGCTTGAGGCTCCGGTTGGCGGACATGCGGAGCACGAAGCGGGCGATACCGACCACCAGGTTCTCCACGGACCCTCCGAGCGACGGTGGCGGGAGGGGCTAGCCCTCGGCGGCGACTTCGATGTTGCGGAACACTTGGATGGTGTCGCCGACCTTGATGTCGTTGAAGCCGTCGAGACCCAGACCGCACTCGAAGCCGGACTGCACTTCCTTGACGTCGTCCTTGAAGCGCTTGAGGCTGGCGAGCTTGCCTTCCCAGACCTCGACACCGTCGCGGACCAGGCGCGCCAGGCCGTTGCGGAGCAGGTGACCGTCGGTGACGTAGCAACCAGCAACCGTGCCGACCTTGGGCACGTTGAAGGTAGCGCGGACCTCGGCGGTGCCCAGGTACTCTTCCTGGATGACCGGCGAGAGCATTCCGACCATGGCAGCGCGGATGTCGTCGAGCAGCTCGTAGATGACCCGGTAGGTCTTGATCTCGACGCCCTGCTGCTCTGCAGCCCGCCGGGCCTTGGGGTCCGGGCGGATGCTGAAGCCGACCACGACGGCCCCGTAGGTGGAGGCCAGGGTGATGTCGGACTCGGAGATGGCACCCACACCGTCGTGGAGCACCTTGAGCTGGACGCCTTCGACCTGCAGCTTGTCGAGGGAACCCTTGAGGGCCTCGAGGGAGCCCTGGACGTCGGCCTTGACCACCAGGTTGAGGGCCTGGAGCTCTTCGCCCTGGGCCCGGCTGAGCAGCTGCTCGAAGGTGAGCTTCTCGCGGTGGGTCAGGGAGGCCTGGCGCTGCTGCTCCGCGCGGTGCTCGGCCAAGGCCTTGGCGGCCTTGTCGTTTTCCACCACGATGAAGTGGTCACCGGCCACGGGCACATCGTTGAGGCCCATGATCTCCACGGGGGACGACGGGCCGGCCTTCTTGATCTTCTTGCCCCTGAAGTCGGCCAGAGCGCGGATGCGCCCGTAGGTGTTGCCGACCACGATGCTGTCACCGCGCTTCAGGGAGCCCTTCTGCACGATGATGGAAGCCACGGGGCCACGGCCCTTCTCGAGGCGGGCCTCGAGGACCACACCTTCGGCGTGGCGGTCGGGGTTGGCCTCGAGCTCGAGCATCTCGGCCTGTAGGGTCACCGCGTCGAGGAGATCGGGGATTCCCTGGCCCGTGATGGCGGACACATCGACCATCAGGGTGTCGCCGCCGTACTCCTCGGGCACCAGATCGTGCTCGAGCAGGCGCTGGCGCACCACCGCGGGGTTCACGCCCTTCTTGTCGCACTTGTTGATCGCGACCACGATGGGCACGCCCGCCGCGCGGGTGTGGTTGATGGACTCGATGGTCTGCGGCATCACACCGTCGTCGGCCGCGACGACCAGGATCACGATGTCGGTGGCGTTGGCACCGCGGGCGCGCATCTCGGTGAAGGCGGCGTGGCCCGGGGTGTCGATGAAGGTGACCAGCTCACCCTCGTGCACGAACTGGTAGGACGAGATGTGCTGGGTGATGCCTCCCGCCTCGCCCGCAGCGACCTTGGCCTTGCGGATGTAGTCCAGCAGGGAGGTCTTGCCGTGGTCGACGTGGCCCATGATGGTGATCACGGGGGGGCGCGGCTCGAGGTTGTCCTCGGCGAGGTCCTCTTCGACCTGAATCATGTGCTCTTCTTCCTTGAAGGCGACGTCAACGACTTCGTAGTCGAACTCGGCAGCCACCAGCTGGGCGGTCTCGATGTCGATGAGGTCGTTGATGCGAGCCATCTGCCCCATCCCCATCAGCACGCGGATGACCTGGCCGGCCTTGACCGCCATGTCCTTGGCGAGGTTGCCGACCGTGATCTCTCCATCGACCTGGACGCGACGCTTGATGGCCTTGGCCTGCGGCGAAGCCTTCTTGGGGCCCGCGCTCCGACGAGTCCGGCGGCGACGACGCGGCGTGGCCGGCATGTCGTCCATGAGCATCTCGACGCGACCCCGACGACGAGGCTTGCGGCGGACGCGACCGGCACCAGCCTTCTTCTTGTAGTCTTCCTTGCCTTCGCCAGCCGGCGCACCCGGGGTGGCCCACTTGGTCTGGTCGGTGGCGGCGGAACGGGTGGCGCGCACCGAGGCTTCGGCAGCTTCGCGAGCGCGGCGGCGGGAGCCCTGGGGATCGGAAGGATCGTAGCCCGGGGGAGGCTTGACCACCGCTGCGCCGAGACCGTCGAAGCGGGGCTTGGTGGGCCGAGCGCCGGATTCGGGGGCGGGGGCTTCGGGAGTTGGTGCTTCGGCAGGGGCTGCGGCTTCGGCCGGAGCCTCGGGAGCGGGCTCGGCTGGAGGGGCTTCGGCGGGCGCAGCCTCGACCTCGGCCACCGGCTCGGCGGGCTCTGCAGGCTCCGCATCGACCGGGGTGGCCTCGGCGGGTTCGGCGGGAGCGGCCTCGACGGGCTCGGCGGGCTCGACCGTGGGCTCGGGCTCGGAGGGCTCGACCGCAGGCTCGGGCTCCGGGACGATCTGTGGGACCTCGGGCTGCGCCTCGACGGCCGGTTCTTCGGCGGGAGGAGGCGGCGCTTCGGCCTGGAGCGACGGCAGCTCGGGACGCGGCGGTGGCGCTTCGGCGGTCTGCTCCGGCTCGGGGGCCTCGGCCACAGCGCGGTCGGGCTCGGCCACACGACGACGGCGGACCGTGGTGGGCTTGCCCGTGGTGAGCGGTTCCTCGGAGGCGGGCCGAAGGGGGCGAGCCGGCTTCTTGCGGCGACGGATGACCTTGCCGCTGACACGCTTCTCGGACTGGCCCTTGCCAGCACCACCGGTGGTGGTGGTGGTGGTGGTGCCGGAACGGGAGGTGTTGGACCATCCGCTCCTGGACTCGCCACGAGTCCGATTCAGCCGGTTCAGGATCTCTTTCTTGGACATTCGCTACCTTCACGGAGGCTGGCGCCCTTGGGCTGGCTGCGCTCTCGAGTAGAACTGACAGGGGAGGACAGGGCTCCGGGCCCACGCCCTCGCGACTGGATCGTTCCTGGACGTCGCGTCGCCTCGGGTCGGTCGCCAGACCGATTCCGCGGCGGATGGTAACCCAGGGTCGTGTACCGACGCAACTCGACGAGGAGGGGCTCCCCGGGGGATCCGGGGCGCACCGCCAGGGCCGCTCGGGGCCCCTTGAAGACCACCCGCCCGAGCTTGCGTCGATCGAGCTCGAGATGGTGGATCGGAAGATCACCGGCAGCGGCCCGCAGCTCCGAGAGGCTACGCTCGGAGGCGTCTGCGGCCGCCACGATGGCCCTCACTCCTCCGCGACTCAGCTCACGGAGGATGGCTTCCCTGCCGCTGACCACGCAGCCCGATCGCGCTGCGATGGGCAGGTGGACGAGGATACGCTCCAGGCTGGCGGCCCGAATGCGCTCGGGCAGGCCCTCGATGCGAGGCCGACAGCGCAGGGCTCGGGCGAGGCCGCCCGGGCGCTTCAGGAGCTTGGTGAGACAGTCGGGATGAGGATGGAGCCAGGCGCCTCGGCCGCTCTGCCGCGAGCCCGGGTCCGCGCGCACCACTCCACCGGCGTCCGCGAAGAGGCGGAGCAGCTCGGAAGGCGAAGCCCTGCGGCGGCAGGCGATGCAGCTTCGAACCGGCGGCACGTGGTGTTCATCCTCCTGGGGGCCGCTAGGCCCCCTCCTCGCTGGTGGGAGCGTCCTGCTCGGGAGGCAGGTCGCTGGGTTGCTCGTCTTCGGTCTCCTCTTCCTGCTCGGCGGCGCGCTCTTCCTCGATGACCATGGCCAGGTCTTCGGCGTCCATGAGCATGGCCTCGGCGGCTTCCTCGGTGATGCCGAGGATGGAGGCCACCTCGTAGGGATCGGCTTCGGAGAGCACCTGGGCGCCACGGTAGCCGTGCCGCACCAGCAGCTCCACCAGCTCTTCGTTGGCACCGGGCAGGCGATCCAGCTCATCGCGGGCCTGCTGGTTCATCTCGGCGTGGCGACTCTCGGAGAAGATGTCGATGCGCCAGCCGGTGAGCTGGGCCGCCAGGCGGACGTTCTGACCGCGCCGACCGATGGCCTTGGACAGCTGATCGTCGGGGACGATCAGCTCCATGCTGTGCAGGTGTTCGTCCATGTAGACGCGGCTGACCATGGCGGGCGCGATGGCCGAGACGATGAAGCGAGCGGGATCCGGGTGGAACGGGATGATGTCGAT
>CAZHIK010000508.1:0-6829 GCA_964532635.1 uncultured Enterobacterales bacterium | reverse complement strand
GGTGTCGGCGTCGGTGTCGGTGTCGGTGTCGGCGTCGGTGTCGGTGTCGGTGTCGGTGAAGGTGTCGGTGTCACCGGTGTCCTTGGTGGTGAAACAGGCGACCGAGCCGATGAGCCCAGCGGTCATGATGGCCAGAGGGGCGAGCTTGATGAGGTTCACAGCGTCTTCCTTTTGTCTGGGCCACCCTGCCCGCGGGTTTGAAGGCGGGGTAGCGGTTGGTGAGGTTGGCATTGCCTCGCGGCGTAACACATTACGGGCGCTACGCCAGCGCCGTCAACATGCTTTCGAGGGTACGAACGAACCGGGATCAGGGGATCAGCTCGGCCTCGAGGTTCGACCCTTCGCGCACGAACGCGGGGAAAGACTCCAGCGGTACCTCCAGGGTCTCCTCGGTACCGCCCGTGAAGACTTCATGATCGCCGAACAGCCAGACCCAGTCGCCGTCGTCGGGGAATGGTACCGTGCGGCTGGTGCCGGACTCGATCATGGGGGCCACGAAGACGTCATCGCCCAGCATGTACTCGTAGGTCTCGTCGTCGAAGAATGTCATCAGGGAGCGTTCCTCGGCGAACGCGCGGGCCCCTTGCTCGTTGAGGTAGGGCAGCAGATCGTGGTGCAGATCGACGAAGACCTTGTAGATGTCGACGGTCTCCTGGTCGAACTGCCACGGCCAGTGGGCGCCGTCGCCGCCGTTCTCCATCACCGGGCAGAAGGCCCCCATCTGGGCCCAGCGCACGAAGTCCTCCTTGTTGCGGCCCAGCTCGCTGTCGTCCGTGCGGTAGCCACCGATGTCGGAACCGAAGGCCAGGTATCCGTAGATCGAGGAGTAGTAGAGGTTGCGCAGGGCCATGCGCAGCCCGCCGAAGTCCGGGTCCTGGTCGCCCACCCAGCCCGACCAGGTGATGTCGATGGGGGCGAAGGCCGCCAGCGCCACGATGTCCTCGTCGGGAGCGGCGCCGTAGGTGTCCACCGGGCGGGCGGTGATGATGCGGTCGTCGCCCAGGGCTTCGCGAGTGTGGTCGTGGAAGTCTCGGTAGTAGGCGTGGGAATACTCGAGGCGCTCCACGTCCTCGCCGAGGGCGGGGGAGTAGGGGGCCAGGATGGCGGAGAAGTCCAGCCCGTCGCACTTCCAGCCGTCGATCTCCATCTCGAGGATCGGATCGATCATCTCGTGCCACCAGGCCACGGCGTCGGGATTCCAGTAGTCGATCAGGCTGCCTTCGCCCTTCCACCAGTCCACCACGGCCGGGCCGCTGTCGGCGTCCTCCTGCATGAAGTAGCCTGCCTCGGCGGCCTCGCTGTACAGGGGTTCCACGTCGGTGTTGATGGCGGGCACGATCCACAGGAAGACCCGGATGTCGCGGCTGTGCAGCTCGTCGATCATGCCCTGGGGGTCGGGGAAGCGGTCGGTGTCCCACTCGAAGGTGTTGTACCCGGTGGCCCAGGGGGAGTCGATGATGATGGCGGCCACCTCGATGTCGTTGTCGGCGTAGCCATCGACCATCTCGAAGACCGAGTCCTGGGTGCTCTCGTCCTCCCAGACCCAGTGCCGCCAGGCCCACTCGGGCCAGACCGGCTCGTAGCTGGGCAGGTCGCTGTCGGCGGTGTCGCTGGGCTTGGGGCAGCCAACGAGCAGCAGCGCGAGGAGGGGGAGGCTTCGGTGCATGGTGGTCTCCGGTACGGTGGATCCAGAGCAGCCTATCACCGCAGCGGGGGGCCCCAAAGCTCGGTGGCGGCCTGGAGCACGGCGCCGCGGTCGCGGGCGTCCACGCGCTCCCAGTGGGGGTGCTGGCGGGACCAACCGCGCTGCTTGCGGGCGTAGCGCCAGTGGTCGCGGCGGATGCGCCAGGTGGCCTCGTCGAGATCGAGCCCGTCCAGCAGGTGGTCGGCCAGGTGGCGGTAACCCAGGGACTGCATGGGCTTGAGGCCTCGGTGGTAGCCGGCGTCGAGCAGGCCACGAACCTCGACGATGTAGCCCTGCTCGATCATCTTCCCGACTCGAAGGTCGATGCGCGGCCGCAGGTCTTCGCGGTCCAGCCACAGCACCCGGTGAGGGTGGCGGGCACGCCGCTCGTCCTGGGCGTGCAGGTCGCTCAGGCGCTGTCCGGAGCTGTGGAAGACCTCCAGCCCCCGCACGATCCGCACCCTGTCGTTCGGGTGCAGGCGTGCGGCGAGGACCGGGTCCACCGCCTGCAGGGAGGTCCAGGGATCCTCCATGGCCTCGAAGCGGGCCCGCAGCTCGGGATCGACGGGGGGGGTGGGCACCAGGCCGTGCAGCAGCGCCCGCAGGTAGAACACGGTGCCCCCTGCGACCACCACCCGCTGGCCGCAGGCCACCACGGCGTCGGCGTCGGCGGCGAAGTCCTGGGCCGAGTAGGGCTGGTCGGGATCCCGCACGTCCAGGCAGGCGTGGGGGAACAGCCGCAGCACGCCCTTGGGAGCCTTGCCGGTGCCGATGTCCATGCCCCGGTAGACCTGCATGGCGTCGGCCGACACGATGCGGGCCCCCCACAGGTGGGCCACGTGGATCGCCGCTGCTGTCTTGCCCGCGGACGTGGGGCCGGCCAGCACGAGGATGGGGGGAGTCATGACCTGTGAAAGCGGTTCTCGAGCTCGCGGGGACCGATGCGGACGGCCACGGGCCGGCCGTGGGCGCAGACGCCGAAGTCCACCCGGTCAAGGGACGCCAGCAGGGCCCGCATCTCGTACAGGGACAGCCGCTGGTGGGCCCTCACCGAGCTGTGGCAGGCGATGGTGGACAGCACGTGGTCCACCAGCTCCCGCACGGGCTGGCCGTCGCCCTGATCAGCCAGATCGTCGGCCACGTCCCGCACCAGCCTGGCCACGTCCACGTTGCCCAGGGCCGGCGGCATGGCGTGCACCGCGAAGCCCTCGGGCTCCCGGGGGCGGATGTCCAGGCCCACAGAGCCCAGCAGGTCCAGGTGGGGCTCGAGGTACGCACTGCGTCCGGGGGGCAGGTCCACCAGCACGGGGGTCAGCAGGGTCTGGGAGGTGGCCTTGCGCTCGCGGTGGACCCGCTGCAGCCGCTCGAGGGTGATGCGCTCGTGGGCCGCGTGCTGGTCGATGACCACCAGCTCACCCGCGCCCTGGCAGAGGACGTAGGTGTTGGCCAACGGGCCGATGACCTCGAGATCGGTGAAGCGAGGGACGGGGAGCAGGGGGTGGATGGGGGTGGGAGTCGCTCGGGAGGTGGCTGCCACGCCGCTCTGCTGCACCTGGCTCGGCATCCAGGTAGCGGCAGACTTCGCGCCGATAGCGTCGTGGCTACCGATGGGCGCTGGCGGGCGCTCGCTCGTGCTCGTGCTCGTGCTCGTGCTCGTGCTCGTGCTCGTGCTCGTGCTCGTGCTCGTAGGCTCTGCGGTGACCGGTGGCGGAGCTTCGTCGATCCCGGGGGGGAGGGGAGTGGGAGACTCCGGCCGGGTCTTGGGCCGGTTCCAGCTCAGCTCGCTGCGCATGGGCAGCGCGGTCTGTCGGGCGGGGTCCGTGGGGGGGGCAGGCGTGGGGGGAACCGGACGGGGCTTCGGCTGGGCCGTATAGAGGCCGTGTTCCCTGAGGCCCTCGCGCAGCCCGTGGCTCACGGCTCGCTGGATGTCGCGGGGAGAGCGGAAGCGGACCTCTACCTTGGAGGGGTGGACGTTCATGTCCACCTGGTCCGGAGGCATGGTCAGCTGGAGCACGGCCACGGGGTAGCGCCCCACGGGCACGAGGCCCTGGTAGGCATCGATCACGGCCCTGCGCAGCACGGAGTCCCGCACGAAGCGGCCGTTGACGTACAGGTACATACCGCTGGCTGCGGTCTGGCGGTGGACGCCTACCGGAGAGACCAGCGCATCGACCCGCACCGTGTCGCGGGTGAAGCTCACGGCTCGCAAGGACTCGCCGTAGGGGCCCAGCAGGGAGGCCACACGTCGGTGCAGGGCGACGCCAGCGGGGGCGCGGAGGGTCTCGCGGCCGTTGTGCACCAGGGCAAAGTCGATGTCGGGGCGCACCATGGCCACGCGGGTGACGGCCTCGACGCAGTGGCCGTACTCGGTCTTGGTGGTCCGCATGAAGCTGCGGCGTGCGGGCACGTTCATGAACAGATCCCGCACGGTGACCTCGGTGCCCGGTGCGCAGCCGCATGCCTCCACCGCCACCAGCTTGCCTCCCTCGAGCACCAGCCGGGTGCCCTCGTCGTCCTCGCGCCGCCGGGTGACCAGCTGGAAGCGGCTCACCGACGCGATGGAGGGCAGCGCTTCTCCGCGGAAGCCCATGGTGTTCACCCGCAGCAGGTCGTCGTCGCTGCGGATCTTGGAGGTGGCGTGGCGCTCGATGCACATCAGCGCGTCCTGGCGCGACATGCCGCAGCCATCGTCCACCACACGGATCAGCCGCTTGCCTCCGGCCTCGAGCTCCACGCGCAGATCGCTGGGGTCGGCGTCGAGGGAGTTCTCGATGAGCTCCTTGACCACCGAAGCGGGCCGCTCCACCACCTCACCGGCGGCGATGCGGTTGACGACGTGATCCTCGAGGATGCGGACGCTCAAGTGGGCTCTCCGGACTTGCGCTTCTTCTTGATGTGCACCCGCAGCGGGGTACCGGCGAAGCCGTAGCGATCCCGCAGGGTGTTGGCCAGGTAGCGCCGATACGGAACGGAGATCCCGTCGGGGCTGTTCGAGAAGAAGGCGAAGGTGGGGGGGCGCACCCGGGTCTGGGAGACGTAGTGCATCCGCACGGGGTGGTGGTAGCGCTGGGGTGGTGGGTTGGTGGCCTCGATCTCCCGCAGCAGGCGGTTGAGCTCCGGGGTGGGGATGCGCTTGCCGAACTCCTCGAAGACCTCGAGGGCCTTGGGCAGCAGGCGGTGGCAGCCCTTGCCGGTGAGCGCGCTGATGAACATGCGCGGCGCCCAGTTCAGGTGGGGGAAGGTCTGCTGCAGCTCGTCCTCCACCACCAGGGCGTTGCGCTCGGGCATGGGCCTGACCAGGTCCCAGCGGTTCACGACCAGGATGACGGCGCGACCGCGGTCCACGGCGAGGTGGGCCAGGCGAGCGTCCTGGGTCGCGGGGGGCTGAGTACCGTCGAGCATCAGGAACACCATGTGGCAGCGCTCGATGGTGCGGATGGCCCGGGACACGGCGAAGCCCTCCACCTTGTCGTCGATGCGGGACCGTCGGCGGACACCCGCCGTGTCGACGATTCGCCAGCTGTGGCCGTGGGCCTCGAAGCTGCTGTCCACGGCATCCATGGTGGTGCCGGGGGCGTCGTGGACGAGGTGGCGGTCCATCCCCAGCAGGCGGTTGGCCAGGGTGGACTTGCCGATGTTGGGGCGCCCCAGGATGGCCACGCGCCACTCTCTGGGCTTGTGGGGATCGTCGTCTTCGCCCACCGGTGCGCCCTCGAGCGCCACGCGCTCCTCGACCTCATCCTCGGAGGGCGGGGGGAGCAGCTCCACCACGGCGGTCATGATGGCGTGCAGGCCGCGACCGTGCTCGGCGCTCAGGGGGTACAGCTCGCCAAAGCCGAGCTTCCAGAACTCGCCCAGCTCGTCCTCGTGGGCCGGGTGATCCACCTTGTTGACCGCCATCACCACGGGCTTGCCGCAGGTGCGCAGGATCTCGGCAGCCAGCTCGTCCGGGGGGGTGAGCCCGGTCTTGCGGTCCAACACGAAGATCAGCACGTCGGCTTCGTCCATGGCGGCGTGGACCTGTGAGCGCATGGCGCCCAGCAGGCCCTCACCCTCGGGCTCGAAGCCGCCGGTGTCCACGAGCAGGAGCTGGCGATCGTCCCACTCGAAGGTGCCGTAGTTGCGGTCTCGTGTCACGCCTGGGCGGTCGTGAACGATGGACTTCCGCTGCCCGAGGAGCCGGTTGAAGAGGGTGCTCTTGCCCACATTGGGGCGGCCTACGATGGCGATGGTGGCGGCCATGTTCTACTCGTAGCCCAGCTCGTGGAGGAGCCGGGGGTTGCGGGTCCAGTCCGCCTCGACAGCCACGAAGAGCTCGAGGTGGACGCCGGCCCCCAGCAGGCGCTGGATGTCTCCGCGTGCTTGGGTGCCGATGCGCTTGATCATGGCTCCGCGCTTGCCGATGACGATGCCCTTCTGGCTCGCGCGTTCCACGATGATGCGGGCGTGGATGAGGACGAAGGGGCGCTCGGAGTCCCGGTCCTCCTCGTCGAACTGCTCGATCTCCACGGCGGTGACGTAGGGCAGCTCCTTGCTGGTCAGGCGGACCACCTTCTCGCGGATGATCTCGGCTACCACGAAGCGCTCGCTCTGCTCGAGGAGTTGGTCGGGGGGGAAGAGGGGAGGTGACTCGGGGAGGTTGTCGCGCACCTCCTCGATCAGGGCGTCAACGCCCTCACCCTTCAGCGCCGAGATGGGCACCAGTCCAGCGTCGGGCAGGCGCTCGGCGCAGGCCTCGAGCACGGGCAGCAGCCAGCGGTGCTCCACCTGGTCGATCTTGTTGAGCGCCAGCAGCACAGGCTTGCCGCTCTGCTCGATCTGCTCGGCGATCCAGGCGTCACCACCCGTGAGGATGGTCCGCTCCTGGCGCGCGTTGGACACCAACTCGGTGGTGTCGAGCAGCCAGACCAACAGGTCCACCTCGTCGACCACGTCCAGCGCGGCGCGCACCATGGCCTTGTTGAGGCGACTGCGGGGCTTGTGGATGCCCGGGGTGTCCACGAGGACGGCCTGCAGCCCGTCGGCGTTGTGGATGCCGGCGATGCGGTTGCGAGTGGTCTGAGGCTTGTTGGCGGTGGCGGCCACCTTGAGCCCGAGCACCCGGTTGAGCAAGGTGCTCTTGCCCACGTTGGGGCGGCCGATGAG
>CAZHIK010000507.1:0-6853 GCA_964532635.1 uncultured Enterobacterales bacterium | reverse complement strand
GATTGGGACGGTATGTGCGCGAGGACATCTCGTTCAGAGGCCCCCCCGGGGGTCCGTCCATCGGTGCGCCCGCAGGAGGACATCATGAGTGTGACCCCGACCGGAAACGTCAATCCTCACATCGGCAAGAAGAAGGCTCGGCTCGACGACGTCTTCACCCCCGCGAAGCGCTTCCAGGTCCCCAAGCAGGTTCGCGCCATGGGTGTGATGCCCTACTTCCGTGAGCTGACCCGCAACGAGGGCGCCACCTGCGTCATCGAGGGGCGCGACTGCGTGATGCTCGGCTCCAACAACTACCTGGGCCTCACCACGGATCCCAGGGTGCGCGAGGCGGCCATCGAGGCTCTCCGCGAGCAGGGCCCCAGCCTGACCGGTTCCCGTCTGCTCAACGGCACCACCACCGCTCACGTGGCCCTCGAGCGCAAGATCGCCGACCTTCTGGGCCGCGAGGACGCCCTGGTCTTCACCACCGGCTACCAGGCCAACGTCGGCATCCTGACCGCTCTGGGCGCCGAGGGCAGCTGCGTGGTGGTGGACTGGCAGGCCCACGCCTCCATCCAGGACGGCGCTCGGACCAGCAAGGCCCGGGTGGACCGCTTCCAGCACAACGACGCCGAGGATCTGGACCGCGTGCTCGCCCGGGCCCAGGAACGAGGCGAGGCCAGCATGGTGATGGTGGACGGCCTGTACTCCATGGAAGGCGACATCCTGCCGCTGCCCTGGGTCGTGGAGCGTTGCCGGAAGTACAACGCCCGCCTGTGCGTGGACGACGCCCACGCCCTGGGCGTGCTGGGCGCCACCGGCCGCGGCACCGAGGAGCACTTCGGGATGCACGGTGCGGCGGACCTGGTCTGCGGCACCTTCTCCAAGAGCCTCGCCAGCATCGGTGGCTGGGTCGCGGGCCCGGCCGATGTCATCGACTGGATGCGCTTCTTCGGCCGCCCCATGGTCTTCTCGGCCTCCCTGCCCCCCGCCTCCGTTGCGGCGGCGTCGACGGCGCTGGACATCATGCTCGCCGAGCCCTGGCGGGTGGTGCGCGTCAACGAAAACGCCGAGTACTGGCGCCGCGGCCTGCACGAGCTGGGCTTCGAGACCGGCGCGTCGGCTTCCCCCATCGTGCCCGTCATCATCGGCGACGACCTCAAGGCCATCATGATGGGCAAGCAGCTGCTGGACGCGGGTGTCTACGTCAATCCCGTCGTCCACCCGGCCGTGCCCCGTGACATGGCCATGCTGCGCACCTCGGTCATGGCCAGCCACGACAAGGCCCACCTGGACCGCGCCCTCGAGATCATGGAGCAGGTTGCGAAGAAGCTGCGCATCATCTGAGCCGTCAGCGGTCAGCTACCACCCCGGGGCGCCCCGGTTGTGGTCGTCGACCATCCTGGGCATCATGACCATGTCGATGATGCTGCCCACACCGCACAGGCCGCCAGTGACGAGCCACACCAGGCCGGAGACCCAGCGGCCCAGGTAGAAGCGGTGCAGGCCGGCGAGGCCGAACAGGGCGGGGGCGAGCAGGACGTAGGCCGTGATCACGTCACGGCGGGGGCGGTCGATGGCGGTGGATTCTCGGACTGCGGGGACCATGGCGACTCTTGCTCCGGAGTGGGGTACCGATCGTTCGAGCGGCAGCGAGCCCTGGGGGGCTCGCTCGCTCCCGGTCTACGCGCGGTCCCCGGCTTTATTGCCCGGCCCTTTTCCAGCCGGAGTGCCTTTTCGGTATACATGAGTAGACGGCCCCCCCGCAGACGCTGAAACCCCCACCCTGACGCCGCATGCACATTCGCAAGATGGAGATCCACGGCTTCAAGTCCTTCCCGGACCGGGTCGTGTTCCACTTCAGCGAGGGCATCTCGGGGGTGGTCGGGCCCAATGGATGCGGCAAGTCCAACGTGCTGGACGCCATGAAGTGGTGCATCGGCGAGCAGTCCCCGAAGGAGCTGCGCGGCAGCGCCATGGAGGATGTGGTCTTCAATGGGTCCGACGCCCGGGCTCCGATGAACATCGCCCAGGTCACCTTGACCTTCGCGGCGGGCGATCGACCCTTCAGCGGTGAGTGGGCGCGCTTCGACGAGGTGCAGATCACCCGGCGCCTCACCCGGGGCTCCGGCTCCGACTACCGCATCAACCAGCAGCGGGTGCGGCTCAAGGACGTGCACGAGCTGTTCCTGGATACCGGGGTGGGCAGCCGCTTCTACAGCTTCATCGAGCAGGGCCGCATCGGCGCGGTCATCGCCGCCAGCCCCCAGGACAAGCGCTCCCTGGTGGAAGAGGCGGCGGGTACCCGCCGCTTCGAGGCCCGTCGCACCGAGACCCTTTTGCGCCTCGACGCCACCTTGCAGAACCTCGAGCGCTCGGTCCACGTTGTGGAGGAGCTCGAGCAACGCCTGGAGCAGGTGGGCAAGCAGGTGGACCGCGCGGCTCGATTCCGCCGGCTGCGCGCGATCGCACGGCAGGCCTCGGTGCTGCTGGCCGTGGCGAAGTACAGCGGCCTGATGGCGGACCGTCGCGCGCTGGGGCGAGACCGGCGGGAGGCCAAGATGGGCCTCGAACGGCGGGAGCGGGCCCAGCGCCTGGCCGACTCGGACCTGCGGCGGGACCGAGAGCAGGCTCAGGTGGTCGAGGCTGTCGTGGGAGGACTGCGGGACAAGCTGGCGGATCTCGAGGCCACCCGTCGGGAGCTCGAGTCCGCACGGCAGTATCAGGACCGGGAGCGGCGGGATCTCGAGGAGCGGGCCCAGCGCCTGGCCACCCAGGTGGTCCAGGCCCAGGCCCGCATCGAGCAAGCCGGTGCGGAGCTGGGGCGCTGCCAGGAGCGGGTCGAGCGTAGCCAGCAGGCGGTCACCGGTGCGCGGGCGGCTGTGGAGGAGCAGCGGGGCCGAAGTGCGGAGGTGAGCCAGCGCCTCGAGAGCCTTCGGAGTGAGCGTGAGGAGCGTCGGCGGGAGCACGTCGAGCGCCGCACGGCGCTCGAGCGGGCCAGGGTCCGGCGCGACAGCCTGCTGCGGCAGGACCTGCAGCTACGGGCCGACCTCGAGGGCCAGGAGCGGGAGCTCACCAGCGTCCGGGCCGACGCCGAGCGCCTCGCCGCCGCACGCCTCCAAGCCGAGACCCAGCTGTCCGAGGGGCAACAGCGCCTGGACGCCACCCGCGCTGCGCGGGACGAGGCTCGCCGCGGCCTCGACCAACGCCAGGTCGAGCTGGACGAGGCAGCGAAGCACCTCGGTGAGGCCGATCGGGGGCAGCTGGCAGCGGAGCGAGTGCACCACAGGGTGCGGGCTCGGGTGGAGTCTCTCGAGGATCTGCACGCCCGGCACGAGGGCCTGAGCGACGCTTCCCGCCGTGTGCTGCAGCGGGTCCCCGGAGCGTTCGCGGTGGCCGAGGAGCTCGAGGTTCCCGAGGATCTGCTGGAGCCCCTCGCGGCGGCGATGGGGGCGCGGACCGCCGTGGTGGCGGTGGAGGATCGTGCGGATCTCGCCCTCGCCGTGGCCGCGGCCGATGGCGGCTCGGCTTGGATCCTGTTGCTCGAGGGTGGGGAGCTGCCCACCCAGGGACTGGCCGCGGCGGTGGGGGGCACCGAGCGGGCCCGCCGCGCCCTGTCGGCGCTGCTGGGAACCTGTGAGCGCGTGGATGACCTGGAGCAGGCCCTCGGACTGGTGGAGCGCGGGAGCGCAGCGGTCACCGACCAGGGCCTGATGATCGTGCCCCCCGGGCTGGTTCGTGTTGGCCAGGACGGCGGCGCGGCCACTGGCGTACTCGGCCGTCGGCGTGCCCTGCTCGAGGCCCAGGCCCAGGCCGATGCCTCGAAGCGCAGCCTGGAAGCAGCCCGGAAGCACCGCTCCGAGCAGGCGGAACTCGAGGCGGGCAGCCGCGGGCTGCGGGACACCCAGCGGGCCGTGGTGCAGAGTCGGGAGCAGGAGCACCGTCGGGCCGAGATCGAAGCCAGCGGCCTCGAGCACCGGCTGCGCGCCTCCGTCGAGGCCGCGCAGCGCCAGCAACGCCTGCTGCAGGATCTCGAGCAGCGGGCTGGCACCCAGCAGGGCCGGGCCCAGAGCCTCGAGGACGAGCTGCACGCCGCCAAGGAGGCCCTCCGTACCGCCGAGGCGCAGGCCTCCGCGGCCGCCGACAGCCTGGGCTCGGCCGAGGCCGCCAGCCGCAGCGTGTCCGAGGAGTACGCGGCGGCCTCCGTCGAGCTGGGGCGCCTGCGCGAGGAGTTGGTGGCCGCCAGCGGCCGTGTCGAGACCGCCCGTCAGGCCCGGGACGCTGCCGAGCGGGCCCTGGCGCAGGCGCGGGAGGTGGTGGCCCGCGCCCAGGAGGAGTCCAAGCGCGTGGCGGCCCGCCAGGCGGAGCTGGGGGACCAGGTCCAGGACACCGAGCGCTCCATCGTCGAGGTGGCCGAGCGTCAGGAAGAGGTCTCTGGCAAGCTGGCCCACGAGCGCCGCAACCAGGCCGAGGCCCGGCGCCGGGTGACCCGCAGTGAAGAGAAGGTCACCGAGGCCCGTGAGGTCCGGGAGGCCGCCGCGGCCGAGCTGCAGAAGCTCGAGCTCGAGCTGCAGGACACCCGCACTCGCATCGACCTTCTCAAGAAGGTCGATGCGCGCCTGCCCCTCGAGCTGTCCCGTCTCCCGGCGGTGGACGTGCTGCTCATCCAGCCCCGCCACTTGGACGACGTGGCCTACATCGACGAGTGGGGTGCCCGGCTCGAGCGCACCCGCAAGCGCCTGGACAACCTCGGTGACGTCAACCTCACCGCAGTGGACGAGTACCTCGAGCTCCAGGCCCGCCACGAGGAGCTGATGGGCCAACGCCAGGATCTCGAGGCCTCGGTCTCCGAGATCCGCAGCGCGCTGGCGCGCATCAACCGTACCTGTCGCGAGCGCTTCCGAGCGGCCTTCGACGAGGTCAACGGCCACTTCGGCGCGCTGTACGAGCGGCTGTCCATGGGGGGCAAGGCACGGCTGGTGCTCACCGACGAAGAGGACCTGCTCGAGACGGGGGTGGACATCGTGGCCCAGCCGCCGGGCAAGCGGCTGCGCAACCTCACCCTGCTCTCCGGTGGCGAGAAGGCCCTGGTGGCCATCGCCGTGGTCTTCGCGCTCTTCAGGGTGCGCCCCTCGCCCTTCTGCATCCTCGACGAGGTGGACGCACCCCTGGACGAGGGCAACGGGGCCCGCTTCAACGACCTGCTCCGCGACATGTCGCGGGAGTCCCAGTTCATCATCATCACCCACAACAAGAAGACCATCGAGTGCGCGGACACGCTCTACGGCGTGACCATGCAGGACGCAGGCATCTCCAAGCTCGTCACGGTCCGGGTGCACTGACTCGAGGGGGGCTGCGTCGCGCTGGGCGCGATAGGAGGCGCCCCCTGGAGGCCCCATGGATCAGCTCATCCAGACCCTGGTGGAGCAGCCCCTCATCCCCATTGGTGTCGGCGCCGCTCTGCTGGCTGCCCTGCTCACCGGCTGGTTCCTCGGTCGGCGCAAGCCCGCGGACGCTGAGCCCGCGGTCGACCCGCAGGCCGCCACCGAAGAGCGACCGCGGCCCAGCGAGGTGGAGACGGTCGAGCTGCCGGTCGAGCCCGAGCCTACCCCGGAGCCGGAGCGCACCGCGCCAGCCGAGCCGGAGCGCACCGCGCCAGCCGAGCCGGAGCCTGCGGCAGAGCTGGAGCTCACGCTCTTCCAGCGCCTGGCGGTGGGGCTGTCCCGCACCCGCGAGGCCCTGGGCGGCCGCCTGCAGGGGGTGTTCTCCCGCAGCAAGATCGACGAGGCCCTCTTCGAGGAGCTCGAGGACGCCCTGATCCTGGCCGACGTGGGCGTGAAGGCCGCCGGCCGTCTGGTGGAGCAGCTGCGGGCCGACGTGAAGCGCGACGGCATCGGCGAGCCGTCCGAGCTGCGGGAGCGGTTGCAACAGCACATCCAGGCCATGGTCACCGACGCGCGCTGCGAGCTCCCGCCCCTGCCCGAGGACGGCCCCCTGGTCATCCTGGTGGTGGGCGTCAATGGCGGCGGCAAGACCACCACCATCGGCAAGCTCGCCGCTCGCTACACCGCCGCAGGCCAGAGCGTCATGCTGGGCGCCGGCGACACCTTCCGCGCTGGAGCCATCGAGCAGCTGCGCGTCTGGGCCGAGCGGGCCGACGCCGACATCGTGGCCCACACCGAGGGCGCCGATCCTGCGGCCGTGCTCTTCGACAGCCTCCAGGCCGCCAAGGCCCGGGGCCACGACGTGGTCATCTGCGACACCGCCGGGCGCCTGCAGAGCCGCAAGCCACTGATGGACCAGCTGGGTAAGGTCACCCGGGTCATCGGCAAGGCGGTCCCCGGGGCACCCCACGAGGTGCTCCTGGTGCTCGACGCCACCATCGGCCAGAACGCCTTGTCCCAAGCCCGGGTCTTCGGCGAGGTGGTCGGGGTCACCGGCATCGTGCTCACCAAGCTCGATGGCACCGCCAAGGGTGGGGTGGTCGTGGCGGTGCGCTCGGAGGCCGGCGTGCCCATCAAGTTCGTAGGCGTGGGTGAGAAGGTCGACGACCTCCGGCCCTTCGACGGCGAGGACTTCGCTCGAGCCCTGCTCAGTTCCTAGCTTCGGCGGCGGGCAAGCGGACCAGCTCCGGCCAAGACTCCACCGGGCCGCGGCTGGCGGCCTCGAGGCGTGACATCAGCGCCTCGACGCTGGAGGTGTCCGGCATCACGGGCGCCCGGGGGCCGGCGTCGATGCTGCAGCAGGGCACCACCTCGCCGCCTTCGAGCTGCAACAGGTAGGCGAAGTCTTGGGCCTCGAGACCATCGAAGCGGGCCTGCTCCCGGTAGGCGCGGTCGGACAGTGGGATCACCTCGAGGTCGGGTCGGGC
>CAZHIK010000506.1:0-6870 GCA_964532635.1 uncultured Enterobacterales bacterium | reverse complement strand
ACCTCGATCTCACCCCAGGTGCCCACGCCGCAGGACTCGGGGACGCAGGTGCCGGCATCGTCGAGGTAGCCGGGCGAGCAGAGGACACCCTCAGGCTCGCCACGGGATGCGTCGGGGACACATCCCGACGCCAGCAGCCACAGCCCGCCAATACATAGGCGATGCATGTGTCAGCGCTCGAGCCGAATGGGCGCCAGAGGGAACGTGAGGCGCGGCGCCGGCGGCGGCACCATGCCCGCGCTGACGTCCTGGAGCAGGAGTGACAGGGACAGCTCGAGCTGACACACCGGCCGATCCCACTCGGGGCAGATGACCGAATCCGGCGCATCGCCGTAGTCGTCCCGCGGAGCCTCGCAGGCCGCGCCCTGGACCAGGAGATCCGGGTCGTTGTCGCTCCAGGTGTTGCCCTCGAGCAACGCGTGCCCATCGTCGAGGAGCAGCCCAGGGCCCCGGTTGTCCTGGACGACGTTGCCCACCAGCCGAAGCCCCACCTCGCCGTCCCACGCCTCTGTGGAGGAGGCGTAGACACCCTCTCCGCAGCGGAGGGTCGAGCCATGGGGTGAGCCGGTGCTGCCAAGGATCAGGTTGTCATCGAACACGAAGCTCCCGCTGTCGGCGAGGAACACCCCGGCCTGGGCGCTGTCCGCGATGACGCTGGAACGGACACTCAGAGAAGGAGCCGCCCCCTCGGCGAACACTCCCACCCCTCCGCCGAGGTTGGCACTCTGGGCGGTGCCCGAGATGGTGGACGCGCTCAGCTCGGCGTGCCCCCCTACGACCGCTGCCACGCCAGCGAACTGGCTGTCGAGGATGGTGCAGCTGCTGCAGGCGAGCGACGTGCCGTCCCCGACGGCGTACAGGGCCGGGCCTTCGGTGCCCAGGACCCACAGCCCTTCGGCCTCGAGCAGGGCTGCGTCCTGGGAGACAGCACCGAGGGCCACCGCGTCCAGCTCACCGCTGCCCCGGAGTGTATCGATGATGGCCGTGTCTCGCAGCAGGACCGAGGTGCCCTGGGTGGCGGCCAGGACCGCGACACCCATGTTGCGCTCCACGACACAGCCTTCGGCGTTGAGCACCGCGCCCAGCGCCACCTGCATCCCATAGCCAGCACCCCCGACCACGTCGGGAAGAGTGCCGCGAATCACGGTGTCTCGCAGCTGGACCGCTGTGCCGGCGTTCACCGCCCGGAGGCCAACCACGCTGTTGTCGGAAAGCACGCAGCCTTCGACGGTGAGCGTGGCGCCGCTGTGGACGTCGACTCCGAAGCCCCACTCACCGAACGAGGCGGGGACCGTGTCGCGGATGGTGGTGTCGCGGAGGGCGGCCTCTGTGCCGTGGTCTTGTACCACCAACCCGAAGTGGGCGTTTCCGACCAGATCGCATGACTCGGCCCACAGCGAGGCACCCTCTACGACGCACGCGCCCCAGCCCTGCTCTCCGTCGCGGCTGGGCCGCGTATCACGCACGGTGGTGTCCAGGAGCGTGATCGCACTGCCCGCATCGGAGGCCGCGATCCCTCCCGTCGTGCAGCGAGCGATGACACATCCATCCACGACGGCCTCGGCCCGATCCCACAGGATGAGGCCATAGCCGTTTTCCTGGCTGGCGGAGGTCCCGGTGTCGAGGATCTCGGAGTCGACCAGGCTCACCCGGGTGCCGGCGTTCTGGAGCCAGACACCGGCCCCGGTGTTGCCCGCCAGCACGCTGCGCTCGCAGCTGAGCGAGCCACCGGCGAGGAGGTAGACACCGAAGCCGTTGAGGCCGTCCTCGCTGGGCCACGAGTCCCGGATGGAGCAGTCGTGCAGCGACAGCTCGGCTCCCTCGGCCACGGCCCCCACCACCCGGTTGTCGACGACCTCGCAGCGCGAAGCCTGCAGGCTCGAGGGCGCGGTCGGGTTCCCCCTCCACACCCAGAGCCCGCCGTAGGCGCAGTCCCGCACCCGAGCGTCCACGATGTGCAGCTCCCCCGAGCCCACCAGCACGCCCGAAAACGACGCGCCCGCGATGGTCAGCCCCGAGATGAGCACCTCGCCCCCGCCGGTGTTGATGTCGATCCCAGGCACCTCGTCGGCAGCACCGCTGGCGTCGAGCACCACCCGGTCCCGACAGCGCCCGGCCAGCTGCACACCCTGGTGGGCGCGGGTCAGATCGAGGGTCTCGACGTAGGTCCCCGACGCCACGGCCACCATGCCTCCACCGCGGCTGCCCGACAGGTCCAGCCCAGCCTGGATGGAGGTCAACGGAGCTGCCTGCGAGCCGTCGCCGCCCTCGGGTGCAGCAGCGTCCACGAAGATGGTGCTCTCGTCCACCGCGAGCTCACCCCAGGTGCCCACCCCGCAGTCCTCGGGCACGCAGGCTCCGCCGTCGTCCAGGTAGCCAGGGGCACAGGAGAGAGGTTCGGGCCCACCGCGACCGGGCCCGGTCTGTGGAGCGCAGGCCGTGGTCGCCAGCAGAGGGATCGTGAGGGTGAGGCGCACGATGCCTCAATACCCCCCCCTCGGGGTGATGTCCGCCAGAACCAGCCTCCGAGGCGGCGGGACCAGGCTCGCGACGACGTCGTCTGCGTGCAGCATCAGTGAGAAGCCGAGATCGCAGCTGGGCTCGTCCCACTCCGGACAGATGACACTCACGGGAACCTCGCTATAGGCATCCCCGGCGGTCAGGCAGGCGCTCCCCTGGAGCCACAGATCGGGCTCGCCACCGATCCACTCGTTCCCGAACAGCTCGGCATGAGCATCATCGAGGAACAGCCCCGCGCCCTGGTTGCTCACGAAGGTGTTGTCTCGCAGGGTCAGGCCGCCCCCCCCGTTCGAGGCTGTGACACCCACTGCGCGGACCCCATCGCCACAGCGGGTCGTCGCCCCGTGCGCCTCCGCCACGCTGCCGGTGATCAGGTTTCCGACCAGGACGTGCTCACCCTGGCCGGACAGGTGGACGCCCGCCAGGAGGTTGTTCGCGATGATGCTGTCCTCCACCAACAGTGTCGCGGGCCCCTCCCCGTAGACGTCACCGGCCCAGATCCCCACCCCGCCGCCCAGGTTGACGCTCTGCTCGGTGTCCGAGACCACCGAGCAGACCAGCTCGAGCAGCCCATCGTCGCCCACCGCCGCGCCAGCGAAGCGGTTGCCCACCAGCGAGCACCCACCACAGCGCAGCAGCGCGTCGCTGCCATAGACGTACAGCCCGGGACCCCGGCTGCCCTGGACGACCAGGCGCTCCGCGCCCACCTCCGCCCCCCACTGGGCAACGAGCCCGATGGCGACCGACTCCAGCTCACCGGTTCCGAGCTGCGTGGCGTTCACGATGCTGTCGCGGATCTGCATCGTGGTGCCGTTACCGTGCGCAACGATGCCTGCGGAGACGTTGTCGCTCACCGCGCAGCGGTCCAAAGCGACCGTGCTGCTGTGGCTGGCCTGAAGGCCGTATCCTCCGACGCCCAGTACGTGCGCTCGGGTGTCGCGAATCGTGGTGCCTCGTAGGCTCACCGCGCTGTTGTAGCTCATGACCCTCACGCCGATGCAGTAGTTGTCGACCACCTCACAGTCCACGGCGTCCAGCACCGCGCCGAAGGTGATGTCCGCGCCGTAGCCCGCACTTCCGTCCTCGGCGGGCTGAGTGCCACGGACGACGGTGTGCTCCAGCTCCACCACCGTGCCGTCCCCCTGGGCTTCGAGGCCCAGATCGTGGTTCCCCGCCAGCACGCAGCCCTCGGCCCTCAGCATCGCACTGTCGTAGACGCCGACGCCCAGGCCCTCGAAGCCACTGGGAGCCGGCTGAGTGTCGCGGATGGTGGTGCCCCGGAGGATCAGCTCGGTGCCCTCGTTGAGGGCCATGATCCCCTGGGTTGTGTTGCGCGCGACTTCGCTGTCGATCAGCTCGACCACAGGGCCGCCCTGGGCGACGATGCCGTAGCCGTCCTGGCAACCCGGGCGCCCGGTTGAGCCCTCGACCCGGCTGTCCAGCACGATGACCCGGGTGCTCGCGCCGTAGGCCCAGATCCCAGCCTCGCTGTTCTCCACGAAGTGACAGCGCTCCAGGTGGACCTCGGCCTCCGACTCGGCGTACAGGCCCAGGCCCGACGTTCCGGACGCGTCGGTGATGGTGCGCAGAATGGTGCTGTCCCGGGCCTCGACCACGGTGCCGCTGCCGGTAACGGCCAATCCGTAGGCCCGGTTGTCGGCGATCTCGCTGTCCTCGATGGTCACGGCGGCCCCGGACAACGCGTAGACGCCGTAGCCGGGCTCGGCACCTTCACCAGGCAAGACGCTCGCGACAGAGCTGTTTCGCAGCACAAGCTCGGTACCGCTGTCCTGGGCGATCAGGCCCACCCCGCGGCGGTCGGTGATGGCGCTGCTCTCCAACGACAGATCGGCTCCCCCGAACACCAGCGCCCCGTAGCCGCACCCGTCGTCTTCGGCCACCGAAGCGCAGGTGATGACACTATCCGACACCTGGACCGTGACACCATCCTGCATCGCGACCAGGCCGATCCCGCTGTCCACGATCTCGCTACCCTCGATGCTCACATCGACCCCCGCCATCATGCTCGTCCGCCAGGCGTACAAGCCAGCGCCGGAAGCACCCAGGATCCGCAGGTCCACCAGGCTCACATCCCCCGAGCCCACCACGATGCTCTCGGTGAAGGGACCCGTCACCTCGATGCCCGACACCGTCACGGCACCCTGGATGGGCTCGATGAGGATCCCGGCCCCCGGATCTTCCACCAGGCTGGCATCCAGGACCACCAGGTCGCGACACCGCCCCGCCAGGTGCACCCCCGCGTGGTCCGAGTCCAGCACCAGGCTCTCACCATAGGTTCCCTCCGCTACCGCTACCAGCCCGCCCCCCCGGCTCCCCGCCAGGTCCAGCCCGGGGCGCAGGTGGGGGACTCCGGCACGCCCGAGTCACCTGGAGTAGGTCCGCAAGCGGACAGGACCAGCAAGGCCAGGCCGCGCGAGTGCACGCCCTACATCCCCAGCGCCGGCGGGAGCCGCGGGGGCGACACAAACACCGGAGGCGGAGGCAGCTCGCCGTCGATGTAGGGAGGGTTCAGTGCCAAGGAGAAGCTGAGCTCACAGGTGGCCTGGTGCCACTCGGGGCAGATGTCCCGCGAGGGCGCCTCTTCATAGTCGTCCCGAGGCGTGAGGCAGGCCTCGCCCTGGACCAGGAGGTCCAGCTCGGCGTCAGCCCAGCTGTTGCCCTCCAGCCGAGCCCATGCATCGTCCAGGAACAGGCCGGCACCCTCGTTGCCCGCGATGGTGTTGCCTTCGAGCAGCAGACCGCGGCCGCCGTCCCAGGCTGCCAGGTCCGCTGCGAAGATCCCATCGCCGCAGCGCGTGCCCTGGCCGTGCTCCTGGGCGAGGTTGTCGACGATGTGGTTCCCCCGCACCAGGAAGCTGCCGTCTCCGAACAGGTGAAGGCCCGACTGCAGGCTGTCGCGGATCTCGTTGTCCTCCAGGATCAGGGTGGGGCCGTCGCCTCCGAAGACCGGGGCCGCATACACGCCCGCACCACCCCCGACGTTGGCGCTCTCCGCCGTGCCAGCGATGACGGAGGAGCTGATCTCCAGCCAAGCCTCGTCCGCGGCCACCGCGGCCGCGAACTCGTTGTCGAGGAGGGAGCAGCCGATGCAGCGCAGCGAAGCGTCGTCCAACACAACGTACAGGGCCGGCCCCTGGTTGGCGTGCGCCACCAAGCCCTCGGCCGACACCTGGGCTCCATTCTGGGCGGTGAGCCCCAGGGCCAGGGCATCATCCTCCCCGAAGACGAGCCGCGTGTCGCTGATCGAGCAATCCCGGAGGGACAAGCCGGTCCCGAAGCCGTCCGCGATAATCCCACTCGAGACGTTCCCGTCGAACTGGCACCCTGCGGCCACCAGCGTGCTACCCAGGCCGACCTGGACGCCGTAGCCGGTCCCATCGACGGGGTGGGGCCGCGTATCGCGCACGAGGGTGTGGTGCAGTGTCACCTGGGTGTCGTGGTACATCACCCTCACGCCGATCCCGGTGTTGCCCACCACGTCACAGTCCACCGCCGTGAGCGTAGCCCCCTCGGTGACGTCGATGCCGTAGCCCCAGTCGCCGTCCGGTGCTGGCTTGGTGCCCAGGATGCTGGTCCCTTCGACGGAGACCCGCGTACCTGCGTACTTCGCCTCGATTCCGATGTAGTGGTTGTGCTCGACGATGCAGCCTTCGGCCGAGAGCAGCGCGCCCTCGTAGGCACCGAAGCCCGTTCCGTAGTTCCCGCTGCGATGGGGCTGGGTGTCCCGAACAGAGGTGTTCCGCAACACAGCGTCGGTCCCCAGCCCCTGCGCCATCAGACCATGGGAGGAGTTGCCGACGAGCTCGCTGCCCTCTACCTCGAGGATCGGACCTTCCTGGAGAAAGATGCCGTAGCCGTTGTACAGATCGACGTCCGCGGTGGTGGCGTGGATGTTCGTATCGCGCAGGGTGACCCGGGTGCCTGCGTCCCAGGCCCAGATCCCGGCCTTGGTGTTACCACCCAAGTCGCAGCCATCCAACGTCACCTCTCCCTCCCAGAAGGCGTACAGCCCCATGCCGTTCCGACCGGACGCATCGGTGAGCGAGCGTTCGATGACGCTGTCACGGACCGTGACCACCGTACCGTAGTCCTGGACGATCATGCCCGCCCCGACGTTCTCCAGGATCTCGCAACGCTCCACGGTCACCGCCGCCGTCGCCGCCGGCGCGGAGGACCAGTCCGATCTCCAAATGTAGAGGCCGATGTAGGCGCTGTCCCGCACGAGCAGATCAGAGAGGCTCACCTCGCCCTCGCTCACCATGACGCCGACGTAGTTGGAACCCACAACGCAGAAGCCAGAGAGCCCCACGCTCCCGAATCCAGCCCGGA
>CAZHIK010000505.1:0-6879 GCA_964532635.1 uncultured Enterobacterales bacterium | reverse complement strand
GTACGGTCTCTATGGATGCAGACTTCGACCGGGATGGCTTCTCGGACCTGGTGGTCTCAGCGAGCGGGGCGGATGGCCACCACGGCTCCAGTGGTCTCATCTATGTGTTCTACGGCCCTCTCTCGGGCTCGCTCTCGCTGGCGAGCGCCGATGCCTTTGTGTCGGGTGAGACTGCTGGCGACTACTTGGGAACCTCGCTGGCCGGTGGCGCCGATCTGGATGGAGACAGGGTCAACGATCTGCTGATCGGCGCGAGCGGCTTCGACGTCGGGAGCTACACGGGGGAAGGCGCGGCATACCTCTTCCTCGGCTCCCGATTCTGAATCCTGGCAGTTCCTGGCGCTCTTCTCCGGGACCTGTCCCCCCTACCCCGGCACCTCACACTGCCCCTCCTCATTGCGCCCCCAGCAGTCCACGCCGCCGGTCTCGGTGATGGCGCAGAAGTGGGTGGTGCCGCCGTCGACGCGTTCGTAGGCGCCGCTGGGGGGGGACATGGTGCCGTACCAGTCGTCGCCCCAGCAGTCCAGCGCTCCTTGGGTGTCGATCACGCAGGTGCCTTCGGTGGTGGCGCCTACCCAGCGGGACTCCCCAGACCAGGGATCTTCGGCCCACTCGGACTCCTTGCCATCGCAGTGGACCATCGAAGGGGTGCGGCCGCAGAGGTGGCCTTGACCCACCGCGACCTGCAGGTAGTCGCCGTCGGGCAGGGCGACATCGCCGTAGTGGGTCTCGATGTTGTCGCCCCAGCAGTCCACGCCGCCGGCGGTGTTGGCGCCGCAGCACGCCTGGTAGCCGCAGTCGATGTGGGTGAAGCTCGCGCCCTCGGGGGGTTGGGCGCCCCAGCTCGAGCCGAAGGCTCCCCAGCAGGTGGGGTTGCTGTGCGCATCGAGGGCACACCCACCCTGGGAGGTGATGGTCACGGTCTCGAAGACGCCCTCGGTGGGGGCGTTGACCACCGCGGAGTAGTCGACCGCCCCCCAGCAGGACAGGGCTCCCTCGCTGTCGATGGCGCAGGTGACACCGCCGGCGGCGGAGACATCCCGGTACACGCCCTCGGGGGCTTGGCTCTGCTCGTAGTTGTCGTAGCCCCAGCAGTGCAGCCAGCCGCTGCCCCGGACGCCGCATGAGTGATGGCCCCCCGCCGAGATGGCGCGCCAGGTGCACTCGTCTCCGGTGTCAGGGTCGGCGTCGTCGCAGTCGTAGCCGTTGTCGATGTGGCCGTCGGGGGCCGCGCAGGCGTCCGTGGCGCTGCTGGGGTCGCCTAAGCTGTCGCCGTCGCTGTCCAGGTAGAAGGTCTCGAAGGGCCCGGTGACGCTGTCGTCCTCGTCGTCGATCAGCTCGTCGCAGTCGTTGTCGATCTCGTCGCAGATCTCGTCTGCGCTCGGGTTGATGGCTTCATCCTCGTCATCGCAGTCCCCGGCGAAGGACAGGAAGCCGGTGAGATCGTCGCAAGCGGTGGTCGTCGTGTCGGGATCGCCGAAGCCGTCCGCGTCGGCGTCGAGGTACCAGTCCACGCCCGGGTTGAAGTCCGCGTCGTTGTCGTCGCAGTCGGTGGCGTCCTCGACGTAGCCGCTGGGCGCCTGACAGGCTTCGGTGGAGATGTCGGGATCGCCATAGCCGTCGCCATCGCTGTCCACGAACCAGGCGCGCTCCAGGCCGAGACCCGGATCGTCGTCGTCGCAGTCTTCGGGCCGCGGCACGCCGTCGCCGTCCAGGTCCATCCTCGCCGCCAGGTCGGCCTCGGACAGCAGGGGACAGCCCGCGAGCGCTCCCGACAGCGCGAGCATGGCAAGCGCCCGCGCCATCAGCGCTGCCCTACCACACCACCAGCGTCACCACTCCCAGCCCCACGCCCACGCCCGCTGCGCCCAGGGACGAGAAGAACAGGGTGTTGGTGGTGTTGCGCTGGGTGGGCAGGTCGGCGTCGGCCATGGGGTCGTCGGTGTCCATGAACTTGGAGCGGGCGCTCCAGCTCATGCCGTACAGCACACCCCCGGCCACCAGGGCCGCGGCGCTGGACCCGCCCAGGTAGTAGCGGCGGCGCTGGCGGCGCAGCTCGTCGATGGGCATGGGGCCGAAGCTTGGGGTTGGATCGCCCGCCATCAGGTAGGTGGTGCGGTCGATGCTCTCGTCGGACTCGAAGCTCTGCAGGATGGTGCTGATGCCCGTGGGCCGGGGGGCGCCGCGCACGCCATCGACCGTGACCCAGCCCCCCAGGGGCGGGATGGTGGGGTCGAGGCTGCCCTCTGCTGCGTCGACGGACCGTACGTAGAGGTCTACCAGGGGGTGACCTTCGGGGGCGACGTCTTCGGGGATGGTGTAGCCGGGCTGCAGGCGGCGGGCGGCGTGGAACTCGGCCAGGGTGCCTGCTTCGTCACCCTGGGTGAAGGCGGCCAAGGCCATCATGCGGTGGAACGCCGCCGCGACCTCGGTGGTGACGGGCTCGCCCAGGCAGGGGATCTGGTCGAGGGCACCCTGGCGAGCCTGGGTGAGGCCCACCATGTCCATGTTGGCGAAGGCCTGTTCGCCCTGGTGGGCTGCGTCGAGGAAGCCCCCCAGCGTGGTGCCCTCGGTGCAGTCGGGAGCTTCGGCCGAGGCCGTGGACAGGGCAACGAGCAGGGCGATGGTGAGCATGGTTCCTCCCCTTGTGGACTACTTGCACTTCTTGAAGGCGGCGTTGCAGTTCATGGTGTGGCTCTGGCCGGACTCGAGGGTGAGCTTGCCTGCCGGGATGTGCGCATCGGCCCCGGGGAATCGCGCCTCGATCTTGTAGCTTCCTGGCGGGACTTGGCCAAGGGGCCAGGCCTTGCCCGTGGCGTCGATGAGGCGCAGATCCTCGTACTCGCCCTGGGCCGAGACCTGGGCGGGGGCGGCCGCTGCTGCGGGTTCCGGGACGGGCAGTGGGACTTCGGGCTCGGGCTCGGCAGGTGCGGGCTCCACCGGCGCGGGCTCCGGGGGCGCCTGCTCCTTGGGCGCGGCCTCCGCGACCGTGGGCGTAGGCTCTGGCCTTGGCGGAGGCGGCTCGGCCGCGGGCTGGCCCCCCGGCTCGGCTTCGGGCTCCACCATGGCCACAGCGGGTCCTTCTTCGGACGGTTCGGGCTCGGGCTCTTCGACCTCGGGTTGCGGAGCTTCCTCGACCTCGGCGACCGGCTCGGCAGCTGGGGCGGGCCCCGTCGTGGGAGCACCCGCTTCCTCTATGGTGGGCCCGGCGGGCTCGGGCCCCATGTTCAGGCCGTACCAGGTGGCGGGTACGCCGATGCCCAACAGCACCAGCACCGCGGCGGCGGGCAGGCGCCAGCGCGGGGCCGCCGTCGCGGGAGGCTCCTCGATGATGCTGTCTTCGGGCGCCGTGCTCTCGGGGGCCTCGGAGCTGGTGATGTCTGGGACCGCGGTGTGCCGTGGGGGCGGCACGGGCGTCTTGGCCAGGGTGTCCGAGGGGGGCGTGGCGGGTTCGGGCTCGGGCTCCTCAGGTTGGGAGTCGCTGGGTGGGACCATGGTGCCCTGCACACCCTCGATCCTGGCATCGAGGTCGATCTCCGAGTCCAGGCCGAAGTCGAAGGTCTCCTCGGAGATCTGCTGGGTGCGCAGGGGGATGGGCGCCCGGTGTTCGGGAGGCGGCGGATCCGCGCTCTCGGCTGCCGCGGCGGTGGGCTCGAACGGGACGGGGGCCCGCCGGGGCGGGGGCGGGCGATACTCGGTGTCCATCCCTACCCGCGGTGTGCTCTGGGGGAGGTCAGGCAGGACGGCCAGGACGGCCTTGCAGGCCGCCGCCATCTCGTGGACGTCCTGGTAGCGATCGTTGGCGCGGTAGCGGGTGGCCTTGCGCACCAGGGGGTGCAGGTCTTCGGGCACACGTCCCAGCACGTCGTCGTCCTGGGCTGCGGCGAAGAGGTCCACCGGCAGGTCGGCGGTGACCACGGCGTAGAGCGTGGCTCCCAGGGCGTAGACGTCGGACCGGCCGTCGACGTCGCGGGCGCTCGCGCGCTGCTCGGGCGACATGTAGCCCCAGGTTCCCATCACCGAGCCAGTGCGGGTGAGGCTCCCGGTGTTGAGCAGATCCTGCACATGCGCGATGCCAAAGTCGGTGACCTTGGGCTTGCCATCGGCCGTGAGCATGATGTTCTGGGGCTTGATGTCCCGGTGGATCACCCCCGCCGCGTGGGCGGCGCCCATGGCGTCGAGCACGGGGATCAAGTACTCGAGCGCCAGCTGCGGGGGCATGCGCCCGTGCTGGGTGACCCAGTCCCACAGGGTGCCGCCGGTGACCAGCTCCATCACCATGAAGAAGCGCGCGCCCTCTTCGACCACGTCGGTGACGGAGACGATGTTGGGGTGCGCCAGCCGGGCCATGGTGCGCGCTTCGTTCTCGAAGCGCTTGCGCAGGGACCTCCGCCGCGCCACCTGCGGCGAGAGGATCTTGATGGCGCGCTCGACCCGCAGCCGCTCGTCCCAGGCCCGATAGACCACGGCCATGCCGCCTTGTCCCAGGATCTCCTGGAGCTGGTAGCGTCCGTTGTCGAGGCTTTGGAGGTCTTCGGACATCGTCCCCTGGTGGGAGCCACGCTTCCTTGCGAGCTTATCACGGCTCGGACGCCGATTCCGCAGCCTTGGGCAGGGGAGGGACGCGCTACCAGCGCCCGAAGCCCGGGCGCTCGCCTGCGGTGTGCTCGGCCAGCCTGCGCCGGGTGCCGGGGGAAGCGTCCGCCGGCAGGTCGTCCAGGGGGAACCAGCGCAGCTCGGCGATCTCCCAGTCGTGCTCCTCGGTGACGCCGAAGTCTTCGCAGAGGAACACGGCCACGTGGTCGGTGCGGCGGTTCCAGAAGTTGGTGTAGACCCCCATCAGCTCGATGTGGCCCAGGGTGGCGCCCACCTCTTCGAGGGCCTCGCGGCGCGCGGCCTGCTCGAGGGTCTCGCCGCGGTCCACGCCGCCGCCGGGCATGTGCCAGTCCGCCCGGTAGGTGTGCTTGACCAGCAGGGTCTGCCCGTCGCGAACCAGCAGCACGCGCACACCCGCGCTGTGGGGCCGGGTGAGCCACCACCAGGCGCGCAGGGACATGTAGCCGATGCGGTGCAGGGGATTCATGGCGGCCTCCGAGGTGGGGGCGGAGCCTATCACCCCGAGCCCTGGATCACATGGGCCGCGCCCACCCCATCGGTTACCTGCGGCGCTGCCGAAAGCACCCCCCACGGGAGGCTCCCATGCTCGATCGTCGCTTCCTCGCCGACAACCCCGACGCGGTCCTCGCCATCCTCGAACGTCGCCACGCCGGCGACGACGCCCGCGACATGGTGCGGCGCTTCGCCTCCATCGAAGACGAGCGCAAGGCCGCCACCCGCGAGCTGGACCAGATCCGCACCATGCGCAACGCCAACTCCAAGGCCATCGGCAAGCTCTACCGCGAGGGCAAGCGCGACGAAGCCGAGGCGCTGAAGGAAGAAGTGCGGCTGGCCGCCGACCGCATGAAGCAGCTCGAGCAGGCCCAAGGGCAGCTCATGGAGGAGTCCAAGGCCATCCTGCTGGCGCTGCCCAACCGCCTCGACGAGCGCGTGCCTCCGGGCAAGGGCGACGAGGACGCTGCGGAGATCGCCCGCTGGGGTGAGCCCCGCGACATGGACTTCGAGCCGTTGGCCCACGACGACCTTGCCACGGCCCTGGGCATCCTGGACACCGAGCGGGCCGCCAAGATGGCTGGAGCTCGCTTCGCGGTGCTCCGTGGCGCCGGTGCGGCGCTCGAGCGTGCCCTCATCAACTTCTTCCTCACCCTGCACACCACAGAGCACGGCTACACCGAGGTGATGGTGCCCTACATGGTCTGGGGCTCGGCGCTGCAGGGCACGGGCCAGCTGCCCAAGTTCGAGGCCGACCTGTTCGCCATCGAGGGCCTGGTCAACGGCTCCAAGGCCTACCTGGTGCCCACCGCCGAGGTGCCGGTCACCAACCTGCACCGGGAAGAGGTCCTCGATCCCGATCAGCTGCCCATCGACTACGCCTGCTTCACCCCCTGCTTCCGCTCCGAGGCGGGCTCCTACGGCCGCGACACCAAGGGGCTGATCCGGCAGCACCAGTTCCACAAGGTGGAGCTGGTGAAGATCACCACCGCCGAAGACAGCGACCGCGCCCACCACGAGCTGGTGAGCCACGCCGAGCGCTGCCTGCAGCTGCTGGGGCTGCCCTACCGCAAGGTGCAGATCTGCGGCGGTGACGCCTCGGCCGCGGCGGCCTACCAGATCGACCTCGAGGTCTGGGTGCCCAGCCAAGGCAAGTACCGCGAGATCTCGAGCTGCTCGAACTTCTGGGACTACCAGGCCCGCCGCATGGCGCTTCGACATCGCAAGGTCCAGGGCAAGGGCACCACCTTCTGCCACACCATCAACGGCTCCGGTCTGGCCGTGGGACGCTGCCTGGTGGCGGTGCTCGAGAACTACCAGCAGGCCGATGGCAGCGTGATCATCCCTGAAGTTCTGCGTCCCTTCATGGGAGGCCTTGACCGCATCCAGGCCAGTCATTAATAGGCGCCGGCTGTTGCCGGGCGGCGCTTCGAGCGCTGGCAGGCTAATCGGCCCGCCCGGAGGTGTGGCCGAGTGGTTGAAGGCAGCGGTCTTGAAAACCGCCGTAGGGCGACCTACCGTGGGTTCGAATCCCACCGCCTCCGCCCTCATTGCGGTGCCGATTTCTTTGGATTAGGAGACGTGACCGAGAGGCTGAAGGTACTCGCTTGCTAAGCGAGCATAGGGTTAAAAAGCTCTATCGAGGGTTCGAATCCCTCCGTCTCCGCCCGCTTTTCTTTGTTTTTGACTTTGCTGCGCCGTTAGCTCAATTGGATAGAGCACCTGACTACGGATCAGGAGGTTGGGGGTTCGACTCCTCCACGGCGCGCC
>CAZHIK010000504.1:1935-6897 GCA_964532635.1 uncultured Enterobacterales bacterium | reverse complement strand
CGCGCTCTCGACGATGCCCGAGCCGATCGGGACCTTGGCGTCCCGCCACTCGGCGTAGCGCATGTGGTCGAGGTGCTTGCGCAGGCTGTAGGCTCGGGTGCCCATCCTGGCTGATACGGGCAGTGACGATAGTGGCCTGACCGAGGAGGTCAGCCATGGGGAAGACCGAGCAGTACCGGAAGGTGCGCGATCAGGCCGAGGCGGTTGAGTTGCTCGCCGAGTGGGAGCAGAGCGACGAGCCGGTGTCGGAGTGGTGTCGAGCGCGCGGCATCAGCTGGCGATCGTTGGTCGCCTACAAGGGGGTCCCCGTGCTCGAGCCGCGGTTCGTCGAGGTCACAGTCGAGCCGGCGGCATCGATGAGCGCATACCGGATCGAGCTTGGCACCGGCATCACCATCGAGGTGGACGACAACTTCAGGAAGGCCACGCTGGGCCGGCTGCTCGAGGTTCTCGCGCCGTGCTGACCCTGCCACCCTCGGTGAGGATCTACCTGGCGGTGGAGCCGACGAACCTCCGGATGTCGTTCCGGGGCTTGTCGGGCCTGGTGCGGCAGCGGCTGCGGGCCGACCCGCTGTCGGGGCACCTGTTCTGCTTCCTGAACCGTCGACGGACGATGATGAAGATCCTGTTCCACGACCGCAGCGGCTACTGCATCTTCTACAAGCGGCTGTCGCGAGGAACCTTCCAGCTACCGGTGGTCCCAGAGGACGCGACCCAGGTACGCCTGGACGCCGGAGAGCTCGCGCTGATCCTCGAAGGGATCGACCTTCGGAGCGCGAAGCGCCGGCTGCGCCACAAGCGTCGTTTGGCGGGGTAGTCGATAACTAAGGTTGCTCGATCCTTATGGATCAGCGACTTGCATTGCGGCTCTCGAGCGTGTCTCGTTGGTGTCATGACCACGCTCGAAACCAGTACAGAAACGGCTCTTCGTGAGCGCCTGGAGGCGACGGAGCGGCTGCTGGAGGATGCCCGTGAGGGCCAACGACTGGCTCACCAGATGCTCGCGCGCCAGAGCAGCCAGCTCGACGAGGCCCTGGAGCAGAACCGCGCGCTGCAGGAGGACGTTCGTCGGCTCACCGTCATGGTGGAGGGGCTGCAAGGCCAGCTCGAGGAAGTGTTGCGGGCCAGGGGGCTGCCAATCCAGCGGCCCCGGAAGCCCAGGGCTGACAAGCCTTCGAAGCTGAGGCCACCGCCGCCCAGAACCAAGAGCACGGGTGAGAAGCGCAAGCCTCGGCGGGAGCCGCTTCCGGAGCACCTGGAGCGGGATGTCGAGCAGGTGTCGCTGGAGCAATGCGCGGCCTGCGACTCCGACGACATCGAGCAGCAAGAGCCAGAGGTGATCGAGAAGCTGGAGTACGTCAGAGCCCACCTGCGGGTCCGACGCCTCGAGCTGGGTGTGGTCGCCTGCAAGTCCTGCGACGCCGTCAGCACGGCTCCGCTGCCGCCGCTGGCAGTACTCAAGGGCAACATGGGCGCCACCCTGCTGGCCTGGCTGGCCTACGCCAAGTGCGGCCTACACATGCCCCTGGCCCGGATCGCCCAGGATCTGGAGCACCAAGGTGTCACCTTCGCCTCTTCGACCCTGTGCGACGCCATCGGCCACGTCGCCTGGCTGCTGGAGCCCGTCTACGACCGGCTGGTGGCCATGCTGTTCGCCCACGACCTGCTGCAGCTGGACGGGACCGGCATCAAGGTGCTGCAGCCCGGCGAGAAGGGCACGCACCGTGGCCAGTTCGCCGTGTGGTGCAACCACGAGATCAGTGTCTACCAGTTCACCGTGTCCAAGCACGGTGAGCACCTGGCCGAGTTCCTCGGCATCGGCAGCGAGCGCCAGTACGTCGGCTATCTGGTCGCCGACGCCGCCTCGAACATGAACGTCCTGTACGCCAACGGCCTGATCATCGAGTGCGGCTGCTGGTACCACGCGCGCAGCAAGTTCGCGGCCGCCAGGGAGAGCGCCCCCACCAAGGCCGAGGAGGGCATCGCCTGGATCGCCGCCTTGTTCGAGGCCGAGAAGGTCTCCGCCGAGCTGAACGAGACCGCCGAGGAGCGGCTGGCCAGGCGCAAGCGGGACACCGCGCCCTTGCTACGCCAGTTCGAAGCCTGGATGGACGAGACCCAGCCGCAGTTCGAGCCAGACGAGGATCTGTTCAAGGCCGTCCAGTACTGCAGGAACCACGAGGACGCCCTGTACCGCTTCCTCGACGACGGCCGCATCCCGATGACCAACAACCTGTCTGAGAGAGAGCTGGGCATCATCGGCCGCGGCAGGAAGAACTACCTGTTCGCTGGGAGCGACGAGGGCGCCAGGAGGCTGGCCACCTTGTACACGATCGTCCGCACCTGCCAGCGCCCTGGCATCGATCCCTACGCCTACCTGTGTGACGTCTTGCCACGGCTGAGCACATTGCCGGTCAACAGGGAGCCGGGGCTACTGGGCAGGTTGACGCCGCAGGCCTGGAAGGCTGCCGACCGCCTGATCGCGTAGAGCCTGCGCCTGGCCCGGCCGGCTACCGGAGCGGGTCTACGTCGTCAACCCGAGGCGACCGAGCCTACAGGCTCGAGGCTCCCATCGGGCCCCGGGACGAGCTGAAGCGGGGGGCGGCTGACCCTGGGATCAGCCAGCGGCCGATCGTCGGTGAACTCCGGTTCGAGGCGGGAGACAGAGCAGCTTCCACGGCCGGGTACCAACCGCGCCTGGCAGCCGATGCGCCAGGTATCCGGATGCCACAGGATGGTGGCCGTCAGCGCTGCGCAGACGGGGTGGGCATCATGGTCACCGCCACGGGTCGGATCCCAGGTGGTGACGTCCAGTTCGACAGGACACATCGTCGGAGTATCCTACTAGACCTATGTCACGGCCACTACCCGGGGAAAGCACGGTGAAAGGGAGACTCGATCTCACCCCCCCGTCGGCCTGGGCGGCTGGACCGTCGGGACGATCAGCTCGAGGTCATACCCCAGCACCGCCATGCGCTCGAGGATGCCCTGGTACTTGGCCGGTTCCAGCCAGGGTGATCGCGAGAGCACCCACAGGTACTCCCGGTTGGGGTGGCCCACCACGGCGTAGTCGTAGTCCTCGCCCAGCTCGATGATCCAGTACGCATCCGAAAACGGCCACTGGAACATGATCTCGAGCTTGGCGTTGCTCTCGGAGTCCACCACCCAGGCCTTGCCCTCGGCGCGGGCGAGATCGCCGGTGAGGCTACCCTTGCGGCAGACGTTGACCACGCGGATGTCGCCGTCGTCCCGCAGGCTGTAGGTCGCAGTGCTGGCGTAGCAGCCCCGCTGGAAGAACTGCGGGATGGTGGCGATCTCGAACCAGGTGCCCAGATAGCGCTCGAGATCGACCTTGGGGACCACCGCCATGCCCTGGGGATCGGGCAGGCGTTCGGCGTGGGCCGAGCTGACGGCGAGGGCCAGGGCGAGGAGGAGGGCGAGCCAGCTCATGGGTACCTGCTCGAGCGGGATGCAGAGACAACATATGCGCACCGCTCCACACGGTGTCACCCACGAATCCCACAGCCACGGGCAGAGCGGCAGGCCGCGCTACCGAAAACCCACCACCCCGCCTTCCTCACGGGTCGTCACCTCCGCTATGCTGGCGTTCGCACGACCACACGGGAGGATGGACCTCATGAAGCGCCTATCGCTGACCCTGCTCGTTGCCCTGCTACCCGCCACCGCCCTGGCTTGGCCCGCCGACGAGGACTGGGAGGCCCTGACCCAGAGCGGTAGCGCCATGACCGATTCCGAGGAGGATGGGTATGGCGACGGCGCGGGTGCCGATGAGGACAACGTGGACATCGTCGGGAGCAGCGCCTACCCCTGCGCCTCCTGGTATGTCGACGACACCGACCTCTTCCTGAGAATGGTCGTCAGCGACGAGGTCGGCACCCCGTCGAGGTACACCGAGGGCGTGTGGGGCTTCCTGGTCGAGAGCGACGGTACGACCACCACCTTCGAGCACATGTTGGTGCTGTATGACGACATCTACGGCGTGCAGCTGTATGCCAACACCGATGGGGCCCTGGGGCTGCGCGAGGAAGCCGAGGACGAGCTGACCTCCAAGACCTGGGCCGGTGACTACGTCAGCGCCGAGGTAGCCCACTTCTCGGTGGGATCGTACACCGACCACACGCTGGACTTCAGCTGGCCCGTGCAGGGCCTGGTGGACCTGGGCGTCTTCGACACCACCACCGCGCTGATGTTCACCCCAGCGACCTCACAGGAGATAGGCGGCACGGCCTCCCTCGACCACGACGCAGGAGGCTCCGACTCGAGCGGCTCGTTCGCCAACCTGAGCAGCCACCTCTCCGACGCCGTCTACATCGACGAGGACGGCGACGAGCTGTACTACTTCGCGGAGCTGGAGGAGGGCACGCTGGTCGACGATCCCGACACGGACCTCGACGGCCTCTCCGACGGCGAGGAGGTCCACGACCTCGGCACCGATCCCCTGGACGACGACACCGACGACGACGGGCTCTACGATGGCGATGAGGAGCCCGCCTGCGCGGACCCGCTGGACTCCGACACCGACGACGACGGCCTCGATGATGGCGTGGAGTACTGGACCCACGGCTCCAGCCCATGCGACAGCGACAGCGACGACGACGGCCTCGAGGACAACGACGAGGTCGAGGTCCACGGTACAGACCCGACCCTGGCCGACACCGACGGAGACGGCCTCGACGACGGAGACGAGATCGACACCCACGGTACCGATCCGACCCTCGCCGACAGCGACGAAGACGGCCTCTCCGACGGCGACGAGATCAACGAGCACGGCACCGATCCCAACGAGGCCGACGCCGACGGAGACGATCTCCTCGATGGCGAAGAGATCGAAGCGGGCAGCAATCCCGACGATCCGGACACCGACGGCGACGGCCTCGATGATGGCCAGGAGGTCCACGACCTGGGTACCGATCCGACCCAGGTCGACAGCGACGGCGACGG
>CAZHIK010000504.1:0-1835 GCA_964532635.1 uncultured Enterobacterales bacterium | reverse complement strand
CGACAGCGACGGCGACGGCCTGGACGATCCCAACGAGGTGGCCTGCGGCGGTACCGACAGCGACGATCGGGACGGTGATGGCATCCCAGACGCCACCGAGGGTTCCGTCGACACCGACGGTGACGGAGACCCCGACTTCTGCGACACCGACTCCGACGACGACGGCGTCGATGACAGCACCGAGGGCACCGCGGACGCCGACTGCGACGGCATCCCCAACTACATCGACGAGGACGACGAGGATGGTTCCTGTGGTGCCGACACCGAGGAGCCCACTGACGACACCGGGGAGCCCAGCGACGACGACTCCGACGACGACGACAAGTCCAGCGGCTGCAGCACCGCCCGCGGTGCCAGCGGCGCCGCCGGCCTCTGGCTGCTCACCCTCCTGGCGGGGGCCACGCTGGCACGCCGAAGGGAGCGCTCGTGAGCCTCACCGCTCTGCGAGAGTCCCTCGGTGCCCCAGACCGGGTGGCTTACGTCCTGTTCTTCGTCTTCGCGCCCCTGTTCCTGGCGCTGTTGCCCATCGCCCACCCCTACCCGGGCTCGGCGGTCATCAAGGTGATCCCCATCCTGGCCCTGGCCGCCCTGCTGTTTCGCCGGGTGCCTGGCGTGCAGGGCAAGCTGCTGTTCGCGGGCATGCTGTTGTCGGGCTGCGGCGACGTGATCCTGGACATCGACAGGGTGAACCTGTTCATCCCCGGACTGGTCGCCTTCCTGCTGGCCCACGTCTGCTACATCGCGGCCTTCGCCACGGAGCTTCGCCTCGAGCCCAAGCGGGCGATCCCCATCGCGCTGCTCACCATCTACGCCCTGGTCATCGGCTGGTTCCTCAGGGACATCCCCAGCGACAAGCTGGTCCCGGTGATGGCGTACCTCGCGGTGATCACGGTGATGGCCATGGGCGCCTTCCTGCTGCGACGGCCCTTCCCGCTGATCGCCATCGGCGCGGTGACCTTCATGATCTCCGACACGGTCATCGCCGTGGACAAGTTCCTGGTGGAGATCCCCCAGTCCAGGCTGATCAACATCGGCATCTACTACGCCGCCCAGTGCATGATCGTCACCGGCTTCCTGCTGCGGGAGCTACGGAGCACCGCTGCGGGCTGCGGACCCGACTGCGGCTGCGGCTGCGACTAACCCAGGGCCTCGATGGCCTTGCCCAGGGCCTTGGGTGAGAAGCCGAACGGCCCCAAGCCACCGTGGTAGGCAACGCGCCCCTGCGCGTCCACCAGGTACAGCCGGGTGGGCCAGGCGGCGTAGGCCTTGTTGACCGCGTCGTCCACGTCGTCCACCCAGGTGCGGATGCCGTAGCTCAAGGCGGTCTCGCACTGGCCCGCAGCCGCACGACGCTCCTCGAGGGTCCTGGGGTCCTCGATGGAGGTGGAGGCCTGCGGGATCAGCTTGCCCAGCGCGAAGCCGGGCAGGCCCCCACCCAGCCACCAGCCGTCGGTGGGGTGGGCCTCACGGATGTAGATCATCAGGAACTGCACCCGGTCGTGGCAGCGCTCGTACAGGTCCGAGAGACGCACGGTCCCCTTGACGAAGGGGGGTCACGTGAAGCTGCCGAAGATCAAGGCCACCGGGCGCTCGCCCCGAAACTGGGACAGCGTCACAGTGCGCTCTCCCGTGACATCGGTCAGCTCGAAGTCCGGAGCCATGTCACCCACCTTGGGGGCGCCAGCGTCGTGCTCGACCTGCCAGGCGCGGGCGTGCTTGCGGTCCTGAATGGTGGCGGTCATGGTGGCTCCGCGGGGGGGGGCCGACCAGGATAGCCCTGTTCCATGAAAAAGCACTAACAGAGGATCTACGCGGACCGCCCCCTCGACTACCAG